>JAPXSS010000092.1:0-13909 GCA_033812955.1 Syntrophobacteraceae bacterium
GGGTATGGGGGTGGAACCCCCATGGTGATCAACCTCATGCAGGAAGACACGGCCAAAAGTAGCTTATTTGATGAAGGCAAAATTCCATTTCACGCTGAACCAGGACAAGTATGCCAACGTTTCCTTTTGAAGTAGCGTTTGATGATATACTGAAAGACTCAGAATGCTATGTCAACGCTGTGTTTTCCTGCCTTGAGTCGGAGTTTCTCATCATGCCCAAAGGGGCCGGTTTCGTCGAATATCCTGTCTTCGAGCGCGGTTATGAGGCTTTGAAGGCGGAGACAAAAGGATTTTCAAAGTTTGAGCCTGCGGCTGTCTTAGCCGTGACACTACGAGAGCCGATGGCAATCGTGGTTCTCCGCACCATGCTTGGATTCACCCCCCCCGAATGGGGCTACGCGACGACCCAGAGAACCGGTATCGTTGTAGCTCAAGGCTTTGTTCGATCTCTCGACCGGAAGATTCGAATGGCTCCGGGAACACCAATCAGCATCAACGGGGTCACGAAGGAACGAATAGAAGCCCTTGTTCATACGGCATGCTGCCCGCTTACTGAGAGTGTCCCCCAAGTGGATGCCGATCAACTGCATCGGCTCGACAAGGCGGACACAAGGCATGGGGTTGAAAGCATCTCAAACCTTGCCACCATGGGCGTTCCTTACGCCATGCTTTTATATGAACGTTTTCTCGGAAGACCACTCGCCGGTCATCGAGATTCGGTCAGTGAACTGGTCGGGGACAGCCTCGAATCTGCTATTGAAGAAGTCTTGTCCGGGGCAGGAATCAGTTTCCGCAAGACTAAACGCGCTGAACGTATCGAGGGTTTCGATCAGGCTCCGGATTTTATCATCCCCAGTGAATTCAACCCTCAGATTATCATTGAAGCGAAGATCACGGAAGACGACGGCACAGCGCGAGACAAGGTCACTCGTATTCAGCATCTCGGTGAATTGAGCCTTGCGGGACGACCACAGGACAAGCCGAAATATGAAGTCATAGCTTGTATCGGAGGCCGTGGTTTTGGGGTTCGCCGTGAGGACATGAAGAAAATGATCTTTGCGACACGGGGCAAGGTCTTTACAGTCAAGACTCTCGACAGACTCGTAGAGCATACAAGACTGGCAGAGTTCAAGACGAAATGACATGTAAATGTCTGACATACCAACTGCATCAACTCGGACCGGCAATTCCGCTGCGCTCCATTGCCAGCCGGTTATGCGGGCGATAAGCCGCCTTCGATGGCACCAGCGCATGAGAACAGCGAAAAGTGTGGATTATGGACATTATCTATATTGTTGTACCAGTTTTGCTGATTGCGATTGTCCTGGCTGCTATCTGGCTTGAACGCTGGAGTGTCCCGGTCATACTGATCGCCCTTGGTGCAGGGATTCTCTTTGGTAGCGATGTCCTGAACCTCTGGCATTTTGATAATATCGAGTTGACCAATAGGGTCGCAAACCTTGCCTTGGTATTCATACTGTTTCAGGGTGGTTTTTCCACCAAACGTTCTGACTTCAAAGCAGTGGCCCTTCCTGCAGGCGGGCTTGCCACCTGGGGCGTAGTTCTGACGGCTGTGGCAACCTTCGGAGTTCTTTATGGTTGCTTCAACTGGTCGCTTCACAAGTCGCTCCTGCTCGCCGTAATCATTTCGTCCACCGACGCGGCGGCAATCTTTTCGATACTTCACCGACAACCTCTGCCGCCGAAGTTGTCGAGCACTGTCGAGATTGAAAGCGCTGCCAACGATCCGATGGCGATCCTGCTCACAGTGGCTGTTATTGAGGCGATCACTTCCGCCCAATACGTGCGGCTGATGCCTGTGCTGGTCTTCATCTGGAAGTTTGCAGTTGGACCCTTCTGCGGCTGGTTTTTCGCTGAGGCGGCACTGTGGCTGTTCAATCGTCTTAAACCGCAAGACCGCGGTCACTATTATGTGCTTTCATTGGGAATCATCCTGCTGATTTACGGACTCACCGAGATGATCAACGGCAGCGGCATGTTGGCAGTGTTTGTCGCAGGTTACTTGATGGGTAACCGCCCATTCGTTTACAAACAGGGAGTAGCGAATTTCTCATCTGCCATCTCCACCGTAGTCAACATCGGCATTTTCGCCATGATGGGACTCCAAGTTTTCCCTCACCAATGGAAAGAAATCTGGTTGGACGGCGTTCTGTTGTTCCTCATTTTGACTCTGTTTGCGCGACCATTTGCGGTATGGTTGGGCACGGTGGGCATGGGGCTTGGCTGGAGAACAAAGACGTTTATCGCTTGGGCTGGTCTTCGAGGCTCTGTGCCTATCGTTTTAGCCACCTATCCGGCGGCGGCTGGAATTGCCATCGGTGAAGAAGTCTTCAATCTCGTGTTTTTTGCCGTTCTGTTGTCCATCGCAATACAAGGTTCCACAATGGGTTTGCTGGCACGGTTACTCAACCTCACTTCTCCGCAACGGCCACTGCCACTGTTCGACTTGGAACTCGTTACCATGGCCGAAAGCGACTTCGATCTGATGGCGGTTGATCTGCCTGATCCGCAAGGCGCAATCGGACCTGCCATCGTCGATTTGGGGCTCCCCTCTGGATCGGTGATCATCTTGATTACACGAGACAAGGACATTGTGATTCCCAGAGGTTCAACCCATCTACTGGGATGGGATCGAGTGACCGTGCTTGCACATGCAAAGGACCACGAAACCATTCGTTCTATTCTCCTTAACGCATTCTCTGCTACAGCAGTGGAATCAGCCACAGAAAGAAGCCCCAACAAAGCTATTGAGGCGACGTCCTAAAGGCCGCGCCTCATGGCTGACGTTGGGCATAGGAATATGAAGACTGCCAACATAGTTTCGTTACTGTTTCTCTTATTCCCTACGGACGGGTGTCGTGCTCGTCAAAAAACAGAAGGGGGAGAAAATGAATTCATTCGCTCTACTTGACGTAAAAACAACATTGATGTTGATTTCGATTGCCAATGCGATCGTGCTCATGCTGTTACTGATTTATGACAGGCAGGGAAACAAAGCACATTCCCTGATGATATTTATTTCGGGATTGGTGTGCATGGTTGCCGGTTATTTATTGCTGTATCTGCGTGGAGCTATTCCATTCTGGCTTTCGGGATGTGTCGGCAACATCATCATATATATAGGTTATGCGTTTGAAATGACAGCATTTTGCATCCTCTGCAAAGCATCCGGAAAATTCGTCAGGTGTTTTCGTCTTATCGCTGTGCTGGGAGCCGTTGCGTTTATGGCTGTGCATGTGATCCCCTCGAATATCTTGCCGCAATCATGCTACGTAATCGTGTCGAGCATCGTCCTCTCATGCATGTTCATGCTAGGCGGCATCATGCTGTTGTATGGCGGATGGAAGGAATGTCTGAGACTCGCTATCGGAGCAATCTTCGTTGCGCTCGGCATAGCGTTCCTAGTGCGATCATGGTCCGCGTACATGGCCAGCTTCACCCTGCTCGCCTCAGGTAGTTCCCAAACCATAACATTTCTTCTATTGTTCATATCAACGATTGTTTCCAGCATCGGGTTCATGGTTTTGAGCAAGGAAGAAACCGACAAAGAACTGATCATCGCCGCAACCACCGACGCTTTGACCGGCGCTCTGAACAGAAGATCATTCTTCGGCAGGAGCACCGAGATGCTCAGTCTTGCAATCAGACGTAGCCTTGCCACCTCGATCATCATGCTGGATATTGATCATTTCAAGAGAGTCAATGATACCTATGGCCATCAGCAAGGCGACGCCGTTCTGAAATCGTTTGTGAAGACCATCCACCACCAGATCCGCCCGTATGACGTTTTTGCCCGTATCGGGGGCGAGGAGTTTGCGCTCCTGCTACTTGAAGGCAACGACGGTGCAAATAGCGTGGCCGAGCGGATACGTTTGGCAATTCAAGAACTCATTATTGACCCGAACATTCGGGTTACCACGAGTGTCGGCATCAAGACCTTTAACCCTAAGAGTGCCAACGATATTAATGATGCCATGCGTGAATGTGACGATGCTCTGTACAAAGCAAAAGAGACTGGAAGAAATAGGGTCGTGAATGCAACGTAGTCTTTCTTACATGAACGAAGGTGTGAAGCGGGGTCCGCCCTTGAAAACTATCCTAAAGTGAAATCGGTAAAGGCTCTCAACTCTTTCAGAGCGACCGGCCGACCATTTCGGAGTTGACATTGAGGCGAGTTCGGCGCAGAAAAGCGGTCGAGGTTAGCATCCAGCAGGGAAAGAGCCCAAATCACCGTGAAGAAGACGCTTTTCTTAAATCCACCATCTTTCGAAGGTTTCGATGGCGGTGCCGGGGCGCGCTTCCCCGCCAAACGCGAAATCACCTCATACTGGTACCCAACCTGGCTGGCGCAGCCCGCCGCCCTTGTGACGGGGAGCAAATTGATTGACGCGCCGCCGGAGCACCTTGCCTTTGAGGACCTCCTGCAAGCTGCTGCCGACTCCGAACTCATCGTCGTCTACGCCAGCACCCCTTCGCTTCGGAATGACATCCGGTGCGCTGAAGCGCTCAAGGCTCACAATCCCGTGGCGCAGGTCGGCATCATCGGGGCCCACGCCACGGTATTGCCGACGGAGACTCTTCGTGACGCGCCTACGCTTGATTTCGTATGCCAGGGCGAGTTCGACTACGCCTGCCTCGAACTGGCTCAAGGCAAGCCCTGCGACCAGGTCAAAGGTCTGAGCTATCGCGCCCGGGACGGTTCGATCTGTCGCACCCCGGATCGCGAATTGCTGGAAGACCTGAATGTCTTGCCAAGCGTGTTCCCGGTCTACCAGCGGGATCTCACCATCCGGAACTACTTCGTCGGATACCTCCTGCACCCTTACATTTCCTTCTATACCGGGCGTGGCTGTCCGGCAAGATGCTCTTTCTGTCTGTGGCCCCAGACAATCAGCGGCCACCGGTACCGGGCGAAGAGTGCCCGCGCGGTGATCCGTGAAGTGGAGGAAGGGAAGGCGCTTTTTCCGGAGGTTCGGGAATGGTTTTTTGATGACGATACCTTTACCGCGGCTCCGGAACGTGCGGTCGAGATCAGTCGGGGGTTGAAGCGGTTGGGGGTCACATGGTCGTGCAATGCCCGTGCGAATGTGGACTATGATACCCTCAGGGAACTTCGGAACAATGGTCTGCGCCTGCTGGTCGTCGGGTTTGAGTCGGGCAATCAGGAGATCCTGAACCTGGCCAGAAAGGGCATCACCCTGAAGCGGGCCCGGCAGTTCATGAAGGACTGCCATCAACTCGGGATCAAGGTCCACGGCACCTTCATCATCGGCCTGCCCATCGAAACCCGGGAGACCATCGAAGAAACGATCCGGTTCGCCCAGGAACTGGATCCCTACACTATCCAGGTCTCTATTGCCGCGCCTTTTCAGGGGACCGAACTCTACCGTCAGGCTGAACAGAACGGTTGGATAAACAACAACATCCTGGTGGCGGACAGTGGTATCCAGACTTCCACGCTCAGCTATCCGGATCTCGGCATGGACGACATCGAACAGGCGGTCGAACGCATGTATCGTCGCTTTTACTTTCGTTTGAAGCCGATCTTTCGCATGTTCCGCGAGATGTCCACCGAAAAACACATGTTGGCACGACGTCTGCGCGAGGGCCGGGAGTTCCTGGACTATCTCAACATCCGCAAAGGAAACGGCCACAAGTGCCCGACACCGCAGGAGCAACAGTGACACGCCATCCGGGACGACGCGGGTTGCCCGGCTCCGAGTGGTGGCAACTGCTCGAGTTGGGGAGAGACAAGGCACCTTGATGAGAAGACCGGATTTTTCGGAATGCCGAGCAATCCTGTTCGATTTTGGAGGGACTCTGGATTCGGATGGGGAACACTGGTTGGACCGGTTTTATGACCTTTTCGAGCAGGCAGGGTTCAACCTTCCCCGGCCGCAAATCAAGGAGGCCTTCTATCATGCCGATCAACAGTGCTCTGGTGACCCGCAGGTCGTTTCCATGGGGCTTAGAGCCTTGATGAAACACCACGTCGGTCTGCAGTTTGCGGCGATGAACTTAACCGACCCCATGAGAGAGAACGAAATCGTCGAGCAGTTCTGCGTAAAGACGGAGCGTGCCCTCAGGCGGAATGAAAGACTGCTCAGGCGGTTGAAGCCGGTTTATCGACTGGGCGTCGTTTCCAATTTCTACGGAAATGTGGCTACCCTGTGCCGGGAAGCCGGACTGGCGGATTCCCTCGATGTGATTCTGGATTCCGTAAAAGTCGGGGTCAGCAAGCCGGATCCGGAGATATTTCGGATGGCCCTGCGGGAACTCGAGGTGGCGCCATCCCAGGCCGTGTTCGTGGGTGATTCCTACGAGCGAGACATCATCCCGGCCCGGCAGCTTGGCGTGAAGGCCATATGGCTCAAAGGCCCCACCCCCCGAACTCCCGACCATGCCGTTCCGGCGGATTGTGTAATCTCAAGCCTCATGGAACTGGAGGCGATAGTCCTATGAAAATGGGAATCATCGCTGCCGGCACCGGTGAGCGCCTCGCTGCGGGGGGGCTAGCAACTCCCAAGCCGCTCCTGCCGATCAGGGGAAAGCCCCTGATAATGCGAATGATCGAAGCGGGCGTTCGCCTGCGGGTCTCTTCGATTGTCTGCATTGTGAACGATCTCAACCCTGCGGTGGCGGCCTTTTTACGTTCCACGGAGTGGCCGGTGCCGCTGGAAATGGTCGTTAGGACGACACCCAGTTCGATGGAGAGCCTTTTTTGCCTGGCACCATACCTGGCAGATGAGCCTTTTCTGCTTTCCACGGTGGATGCGGTATGCCCGCAAGCAACCATGGAGGATTTTCTCAACAATGCCCGGAAGGTGCTCGACGCCAGCGGGGTCCTCGCCGTGACCCGGTTCGTTGACGACGAGAAGCCGCTCCAGGTTGCCATGAATGACCTCAACCGGATAGTGGCCCTGGGAGATGCCGCTCAGGCCAGTGGCCTGGTGACGGCGGGCTTCTATTATTTCCGGCCGGAGATTTTCACTGAGATTGCTTCCGCGCGGGCGAAAAACCTGACGGCGCTACGCCAGTTCCTGGGCCACCTGATTGCGCGGGATTACCCGATCTACGGCATTCCCGTGGCCAAGACCATTGATGTTGACTATCCCGACGATATCGAGAAGGCTGAAGCCTTCCTGATGGAACTGAACGAACCATGAAACCGCTGGTCTTGCTTGGCATCTACCGTGAGCGAGTCTATTCTCCCGGTAAGGTCGAAGATGATGCAGCCATCATGGATGCAACCCTGGAAGAATTGGCTCGCCGGGGGTGGGAAGTTGGTGCGCTGGCCGCCGAGGCGCTGACCGGTTCTTCCCCGAGGCCCCGGCAGGTCCTGACCATGGCCCAGTCGGAGCGGGCTCTCACCGTCCTCAAAGACTGGGGCAGGCAGGGAGCCCGGGTGATCAACAGCGTCCCTTCGGTACGCAACTGCTATCGTAAGCCGTTGACGCATCTCCTGACCCGGGCTGGTGTCCGCGTGCCGCCCAGTCGGATAATGAATTTGGAGGAGGCGGAGCAAACCCTTTCCGTGGCTTCGGCGGGGAGGCTTTGGTTGAAGCGGGGCGACGTTCATGCCATGGAACCTGGGGATGTGGCGTCCGTAGCGTCCCGAAAGGAACTTGACCGGGCGCTGGCACATTTTGGCGGCCGGGGTATTCGCGAGATCGTTTCCCAGGAGCACGTGCCGGGACCGGTGGTGAAGTTCTACGGGGTTGGGGAAGGCGAATACTTCAGGGCTTACCTGGCTGCCGGTGGTGATGAGGTTACGGTGGGGCTCGGGCCGCTCGCGGCCCTGGCCCGACAGGCTGCCACGGCTGTGGGGCTGGAGGTGTATGGAGGGGATGCCGTATTATCGGAAACAGACGGCCCGGTTTTGATCGATCTGAACGACTGGCCGAGTTTTGCTCGCTGTCGCTACTCTGCGGCTAGAAGCATCGCCGCCTGCGTCGACGCCGAACTCAGAGAGAGTTCTTCTTGAACGAATTCCAAGAGGAGTGCAGGATTTCTCACCTCACGGGGGGATTTCAGCACCATCATCAGCTAACCCCCAAACGACAGGAAGAGACGAAGATGCATTTTCAAGGTGTGCCGGAAAGGCTGAGTCAGGCTCTTTCCGCAACAATATATGAGACTGAACAACAATATGTGGCCCCGGGCTTACAGGAAGTCAGCCAGCTTTCCCGACTGGTGATCAAGCAGGGCAGAGGATGCCGCCTGAGCGACGTGGAGGGGAAGTCGTACCTGGACTTCATGGCGGGGGTTGCGGTTTGCAGCCTGGGCCATTCCCATCCCAACTACATTGCCGCCCTCAGGGAACAACTCGATCGCGTGACCGCCGGAAGTTTTACAACCGAGAACCGGGTGGCATTATTGCGGCTGATCGCCTCGTTGACGCCGGGCAACCTCAACCGAACGCAACTCTACAGCGGGGGGGCCGAGGCCGTCGAGGCTGCCATCCGACTGGCGAAATCGTATACCGGGAAATTTGAAATCCTGAGCTTCTGGGGAGGATTTCACGGCAAGACCGGAGGCGTGCTCGGGCTCATTGGTGATCCATTCAAACAGCATTGGGGGATCCTTCATCCCGGCCTGCATCTGGCTCCTTATCCGGACTGCTACCGCTGCCCCTTTAACATGGACTATCCGGGATGCAGCATGTTCTGCCTGGATTTCGTCGGCAAAGTCATCGAGAACAATACAGCGGGCAGCCTCGCCGCGATCATTGTGGAAACCATTCAGGGCACGGCCGGCAACATCATCCCGCCTCCGGAATTCCTGCCGGGACTGCTCGAAATCGCGCATGAACACGGCGCTCTGCTCATCGCCGACGAAATGATCACCGGCTTTGGCCGCACCGGGATGATGTTCGGATCGAACCACACCGGCCTCGTCCCGGACATCATGACCATCGGCAAAGGAATGGGGGGGGGCTTTCCCATTTCCGGACTGGTTTCCACCGACGAGATTACGGCAAGCAGGCCGTTTTCCAAGCCCAGTTCGTCTTCGAGCAGCTATGGCGGGAATCCGCTGGCCAGCACTGCCGGTCTGGTAACCATTCAAACGATTGTAGACGAAGCCCTCGTCGAGAATTCGCGGGAGGTGGGTGCTCATCTGCTGCAAGGGCTGAGTGCTCTTCAGGAGAAATATGAGTTCATCGGCGATGTCCGGGGCCGCGGCCTTTTGATCGGCGTGGAACTGGTGAAGGACCGGAACACCAGGGAGCCGCTTGACAAGGCGGTGACCAGGCAAATCTTTCTTGAGACCCTCAAGAGGGGCCTGATCTGCATGAATTACAAGCCCAACTTCCGCATCAATCCCCCCCTCATCCTCAGCCGGGCAGAAGCCGATGAGGGGCTGGCGATCCTCGATGAGGTCTTTGCCCAGGTGACTCGATCCATTCCCTACCGGTAGCCGGGGTGAATGATGAACGACGGCGGCAACCTTCGCAGACCACTCCGGGGCGCCATCATCGGCCTTGGCAATGTGGCGGTGTACGCTCACCTGCCGGTATGGCAGAGGAGCGAAGACTTTACCATCGATGCGATTGTGGAACCTGCCGCGGAGCGCGCTGAGATCGGGAAGAGACTCCTCCCACAGGCACGGATTTATCCCACCATGGAGGCCCTGCTCGCGGAGGACGGGGTCGATTTCGTCGACGTCTGCACTCCCCCCTGCTTTCACGGCGACCTGGTGCTGGCCGCCTGCCGAGCCGGACTGCATGTTTTGTGTGAAAAACCCCTGTCGTTGTGCCCGGATCGATTGAAGGAGATCCGGCACACGGCCGAGCACACCCAACGAGTGGTGTTCACGGTGAACAACTGGAAATATGCCCCTCTCTGGATGAAGGCCAGAGAGCTCATTCGCGGGAATGGGATCGGCAGGATTCAAACTATTGCGTTGAACGTTTTGCGGTCGCCCAATTCCGGCGGAGGCGCCTCTAACTGGCGTAAGTGCCTCGAGGTAGCGCAAGGCGGCATTCTGATCGATCATGGCTGGCACAACCTCTATCTTATCCTCTCGCTCCTCGGGCAGACTCCAACCTCGCTGGCGGCCAGAATGGAACCTTCTTCGGAAAATGGTTCGGGCCTGGAGGAGACCGTTGACCTCATGCTGCGGTTTGATGAGGCGGAAGCCCGGCTGCATCTGACCTGGCAGGCTTCCTGTCGTCGCAACTTCGGAACGATCGAGGGCAGCAGGGGAAGCCTGATGATCAATGACGATCATCTCGTGCTGCTTTCCGAGGACTCGCGTCCCCTCCGTTATAACTTCCCAGAGGCTCTCTCCGCAGGCTCCCATCATCCCGAGTGGATGGAACCGGTGGTGAGGAATTTTGCGCGGGAAATCATGGATGCAGGGTATCGAGGCACCAACCTGATAGAAACGCAATGGTGTTCGCACCTCATCAACCTCGCCTACTGCTCCGGCCGCGACGCTTTGGACGCCGTTGCGATCCTCGGTCCGGAGGCGACAGTCCCAGGCCGATGAAAAACGATGAACGTGCGTGCGCGTCGAGGCTACGCGGACTTGATTGCAAACCTGGTGCGGTCACCTGAGCCTGCCAACTCTTTCAAGCTCATCAAACAAGCTTGGTCCCGGTCTGGTCACTGCGGGTCTGAGCGCGACGTTATCGTTTTTTCCCATTGCCCCGAAGCGTCCATGCCCATGGAAGACCTAAGGAGGTAAAAAAGGGCCATGTCCCGTACCCTTACGCGCTCGGAAATGGTGATTGGCGGATATAGATTCTTTCGCTATCTGGTTCGAGGCGGCCTCTTCAACATCAACCTGGAAGTCACCAAAAGGTGCAATGCCCGGTGCGATTTCTGCGACTACTGGAAGGAGAAGCCGACCGGAGAGCTTACGGACTACGTGCCGGTGGTGAGGCAGCTGAACCCCCTCTCGGTCAGCCTTACCGGAGGCGAGCCGTTGCTGCGGGAAGATCTGCCGGAGGTGATCGCTTCACTGCGCCGCAATTTCGGCTTTCTCTACCTTTCCCTCATAACCAACGGTTCCCTTCTGACACGGGAAAGGGGCCTTGAGCTGTGGGCGGCGGGACTGGACGAACTCTCCATCTCTCTGGATTACCTGGATGAGAGGCACGACGAAGGGCGTGGCCTGCGGGGTCTCACCAATCACATAGTGGCGGTGGCTCCCGAGTTGGTCGCCGGCGGGGTCAACCTCTGTTTCAACCTCGTCGTCAAGCGCGGCAACTACCGCGAAGTTCCGCAGATCGTTCGCGATTGCGCAGCAATGGGGATCAAGGTCTCGGTGAGCACCTACAATGCCTGGCGCACCAACAACTCGAGTCACCTGATCGGCGAAGATGAGCTAAACGCCCTGAGGAACGTTATCGAAGAATTGAAAGACCTCAAAAGGACTCGAGGAAACCTCACCACCAGCGATGCCTACCTTGAGAGAATCCCGCAGTTCTTTGAGCGAAAGAGCATTCCCGGATGCACGGCGGGCCTGAACTGGGTCCAGGTCACCCCCGATGGCATGATCAAACGCTGTTCGGACCACCCAGTGGCCATGCCTTTCAGGGAGTGGCGGGAGGGTTGTTTGGAACCAACCAGCTGCGGAAATTGCTGGTATTCTTGTCGCGGGGCAGCTCAGGAACCCTGGACATGGAAGCGTTTCATGGCCATGGCCAAAGACGCTCTGGCTCCCTGAACCCGTCACCGCCCGGTCTTTCCGGCAGAGGTGACAGGGCCGTCGCCGTTCGGCGATCGGGAGGCTCTGGATCGCTCGCGGTAGCTGATGAGCCATAACCCAATGGCAAAAAGGTAAGAGCCGACGGCGGCTCCGATGAGAAACCAAGGCAGTCGGTCGATGAGCGCGAGAGCGAATATCAGGTAGGCAAAATCACGGTTGGTAGCGAGCGTCATGATACGCAGTGCCCGAGGTGAACGGCTCAGGGTTTCGGGGTCGAGCCGCAGAATGCATTGGTAAACGGCAATCAGACACAGGCCGAACCCTCCCAGGAGAACCCAGAGGGAATGGAGATAACCTGTGTTGCCGGTGTCGTGATACAGACCGAAGGCTATGCCCGCGAAGACAGCAGCATGGACGATGTTGTCGGTCACCACGTCCAGGTAATGCCCGAAGCTGCTTTCCATCAGTTTCAGACGCGCCACCTCGCCATCTACGCCGTCCACGATGACACACAAGACAAACAGCAGGGAGCCGATGAGCTTGGGCCAATAGCCGGGGAGGGAGAGAAGAAATGCGCTGATGAGGCCCATGCTCATCCCCACCAGGGTGATCTGGTTGGGCTTGACCGGCGTGTGGGCAATGCGCCGGCTGATGAATTGCGAGATGTGTCGGTCGAAGTGGCGGGCGATGAAGCCATCGTCTGCTTTGGTCTGAATGGCGAGTGCCCTGACCAGCCGCTCCTCCGCGAACTCTCTGTCGTTCTTCCTACCCTGGAGCGTACAGGGAAGGCCGGTGCCGCTCCGGAGGTCTTCAATCGGGCCCGGAAGTGCCGAATCGACGGCGTTGCGGGACCACAACGCCTGGATGAGCGGTACGAGTTGTTCGGGGCTAACCATGTAGAGGGCATCGTCGGCTTCATCGGCTGAGACTGCCCTCATGCGGCACAACCCCGAGTCGGCACCACCTTTAAGGAACTGCGCGAGGGTATAACGGTCAATGACATGATTGGCCTTCACCACCATCACGCGTTCTGCATCGAGGATTCCCAGGCCTGCTACGACCTGTTCCAGGGAGCCATCTCGGTCAAGCGCATGGAAGAACCGGTCCGGGATAAGGCCGGAAAGGGCGGGGAGGAGGGGACTCACTCGTCCGACCGCGTGAAGTTCGCTGAAGGCCAGCCGGTGCAGGATATGAACCAGGCGGCGGACCGCCGGAATGCCAAAGACCGGCTCCAGCCCTGCATCGTCCAATGCCAGAATGATTGCGGTGTTGACCATGTCTTGAGACCAGGATTAGAGGGTCCGAAGCCTGAATAAGTTCCGGAGACTAGCAAACCGGTCTTTCTCTCGTCAAGAGGAAACCAGCCCACGCACGGTGAACCTGTCCCGAGATCATGAATATATGCCGGTTTTCTCCAGTTTCTTTTCATTTGACTGCCTCCATCCATCGAGGGATTATCATGAGAAGAATTGACTGCTCAGGATCCAGACCGCGAGGAACGTGCTGTTTGAGGGAGTAGACCGTGTGAAAATGCAGATCGGGGTTCCTGAGCGTTCTCGGGAATCAAGACCTGCCGGAACCATCAAGCAGTGAAGTCACAGCTGGATAGACATCCGGAATCCCGAGGGAACGCACGCGGCCGAACACTGCCTACCCGCGCTGATTTTGGGAGTTGCGAGACATGAGCAGGCTTGAAGATCTTCAGCCCAATGCTGCCCTCCGGGGCATCCTGCCCGACCGCCTGGTCACGGTCGTAAGCCTTCAATGGTTCGGGACTGAAGCTGTTGAACTCACCTACAAGGACCCGAGCGGTCGCGTGGCCAATACCCTGCTCTATCGTCATGACGAGACTCATATCGAAGTTGCCGAACAAGGAAGGCCATGGAGTTTCGATGGCGATGGCGCACTTTTCCGATTGGTCTCCGAGGCTCACCGCATCCGCCTTGCCTATCTCTTCGATCCGGTGCTTGCCGTCCACACGTCGCTCGTTGATCCGCTGCCACATCAGATCACAGCGGTCTATGAGGCCATGCTACTGCGCCAGCCGCTTCGGTTTCTGCCGGCAAGACGATCATGGCGGGCCTCCTGATCAAAGAACTGATTGCCCGCGGCGACTTGCAGCGCATTAAGGTGCTCCCCTCTGTCTAGACAAAAAATGCGCTTCTATAAGGTGGATTGCTCCTGGCCATCTGCCTTTGCCTGACGCCTCTGAGCGTCTATTCTACCTTGCACC
>JAPXSS010000093.1:0-13767 GCA_033812955.1 Syntrophobacteraceae bacterium
GAACTGGTGAAGGAACGGGCCGCGAAACTCGAACTGGAGATCAAAGAGCGCCGGCGGGCTGAAGCAACCCTGCGGGAAAGTGAAGCAAGGTTTCGCAAATTCTCTGAGGAAGCTTTGCATGAGGGGATTATCTTCCAGGATGATGGCAAGATCATCGATGTGAATGAGGCTCTCGCCAAGATGTCCGGTTACAGCCGGGACGAGCTCATTGGAAGGGATGTGTTGGGGCTGGTTGACCCGGAGTACTGGCCCGTCGAGGCTCACATGATCAGGGATTGTGAGGAAGAATATGAGATCGTTGCCTGCCGCAAGGATGGCGTCAGGCTTCCCCTGGAAGTCCATGCGAAAGTCATCCCCTATCTGGGCAAGATGTTGCGGGTGGCGGCGGTACGGGATATCACCGACCGGAAAAGGAGCGAGGATGCCCTGCTGACGGCTCACCAGCGGTTGCTCGACATCATTGAATTTCTTCCCGATGCCACCTTCGTTATTGACCGGGATGGGCGGGTGATTGCCTGGAATCGAGCTATGGAAGAGATGTCGGGAGTGAGGAAGGACCTGATGCTCGGCAAGAGCAACTATGCCCATGCCGTTCCTTTCTATGGCTTCCCAAGACCCATGATGGCCGATCTTCTGATTCGCCATGATCCGGAAGTGGAAAGCTCCTATGAGCATATCGACAGAATGGGCAATATTCTTTGCGGTGAAGGCTTTGTTCCCGGAATTCACGGTGGGAAGGGCGGGTATGTATGGGGAACGGCCTCGCTGCTCACCGATCGGCAGCGAAAAGTTGCCGGTGCCATTGAATCGATCCGTAATATAAGCGAACGGAAGGCGATGGAATCCGCCCTCCGCCAAAGGGAACAGGACCTCGAGGCCAAATCCCACGACCTCGAGGAGATCAACACAGCCTTGAAAGTGCTCCTCAAACGGCGGCTGGAGGACCAGCAGGAATTTGGAGTCAATGTGTGGTCGAATATAAAGGAACTGGTCTTCCCTTATTTGGAAAAGCTTCGTCGCAGCCGACTCAATGAGCTCCAGAAGGCCTATCTCGAGATCCTGGAGGTTCATTTGCAGGATATTGCCGCCCCGTTTTACAGGAACCTTTCCAGCGACTTTGCCAACCTCAGCCCCATGGAACTCCAGATTGCCAGCCTCATCAAAGCTGGCAAACGAAACAAGGAAATCTCCGAGATCCTGGGTATTTCGGTGAATACCGTCCTGACCCACCGCCATCACCTCCGTACCAAGCTGGGCGTGAAGAACAAAGGCATCAATCTTGTCGCACATCTAAAGAGTATGGGGATTTAGGGTTCATCCGGTTAACGAGTACTTCTCCCTCGGGCATGCGTGCGACCACGGAAAAGGATCATGGGATCGACCTATTAGGAGACTACGAATAACAGGTCTCCTGAAGGCAGACAAGAATGTTCTTGCAGGGGATAGTCCGTGCCACTTCCCTCTTCTCGAGATCGGGCTTCTTCCCATGGCCGGGCAAAGGCTCGCTCTGAACAGCCTGGCTTGGAGTGTCTCATGACACATAATTGTCTCGCCCATGATCCCGAGACAATCTGAGGAACCCGCCCGAGAAGGCCGGGTTTGACGGTCTGAGCTTACATGAGCAATCGAGCCTCGACCGGCTAGGCTCAGAAGTATCGAGTGTGCCGCTGGCCTCCGCAGGGTGTCCATCCCTCGCCAGCCTGTGCGCGGCTCCACCTGCCGACCAGGTCTGTTTCACACGTTCCTCCAGCCTGTAGGGATGCCTCAACAGTGTCTCGGGTTGTGATGGGATCATCTCTGCGGAGTCCCGGAGCGGCATAATAATTTGTTGATATTTCAACTTGTGCGGAGGGGTGAAAGGAGTGTCTTCCAGCTGGCATGGTTTTTGGGAGGTTGATACGGATGAATGAGAACTACCTTTGAGGGGTGCAAAGCGTACAGAAGGAGAAAACTGTGGCAAAGCCCGAAGAAATCTATCAGTGTCAAACGGTAAACTGCGGCTTCCTGTATGACCCCGACCGGGGCGACAGGAAGGGGAAGATTCCCAAAGGGGTTAAGTTTGAGGATCTTCCTGAGGATTGGAAGTGTCCCGTGTGCGGAGCCGGCAAGA
The DNA here is from genome assembly GCA_033812955.1 of Syntrophobacteraceae bacterium. GTDB lineage: Bacteria > Desulfobacterota > Syntrophobacteria > Syntrophobacterales > Syntrophobacteraceae > JADGQM01. The sequence goes on from JAPXSS010000093.1 coordinate 2,111, forward strand.
AGATGTTCCGCCCGCTTCGCGGTCCTGGTGCGGTTAGTGGGTGAGAACCCGGCCGCGCGGGATCAGAGAGGCTTATTGACGGTGCAGCCGGCAAGGGTGGTTAAGCCATGAGCAGCCATGATGTAACGATATTCAGGCCTTATGAGTTTGGGGTAGGGGAACGAATCACTATTGACCATGGGCCGCGTCGGGGCGACTGGGTGGTGGTCGGTGTGAGCGAACGCAAGGTCAGGTTGCAATGTCCCATAAGCGGGCAGGAAGTGGAATGGGACCGTTTCTGCTATCTGGTCGAAAAGCGGACCGGCGTTTCCTGGCCCAGTCTCGTTTGACTTGGGATGGCGGGGAAAAGCCCCGGCTGAGCGAGGGCCATGCGGCGGTGTGGAAATCGGAATCCTGAAGGAGGATGACATGGAACTACCGGAATACATTACAGTGGCTGAGGTCAAGCGGGTGTGTGAGGCGCTCAAAATCAGGGACTGGACGGCGTTGAGTGAGGCCAGGGTGCTGCCTGAAGAGGCCGCCGTGATCCTGGGTGAAGTCAACGAGGAAGGGATGCCCATCACGCTCGAGCGCTTCATTATGGGCCTTGAAGTCGAGCTTGAACACGGCATCCGGTTCAAGGACGCCAATGTGACCAACAATCACCCGATCCTGACGGGCAAGATTGTGCTGGCGCATTTCAAAGAGTCCCTGGACTATTACGAGCGTCTCGAGGTAGCGGAATTGGAGGGGGATCTGCTGAAGGCTTTGCTCGCCAGCAATCCCCAAAAACTCGCTGCTCTATACAGAAAACTGGTGTCCGCAAAACTAGCCCTGAGTCAGGCGGAGGCGGCGGAACTGTAGAAGGCTGTTGGCTCGTTCAACAGCAGCGATTGATACCCGATATCGGTTCCAAGGCACTCCGAAGGAACGCTAGTACAGCGCGGGATAAACTAAAGTCACCCCAGCGGAAGCCGAGGTCCAGAAAGCCTCATAAAATCTGGATTCCGGTTTTCGCCAGAATGACGCTAGCGGCCTGATTCAGCAGTATTGGAGGGAGGGGGCAACGGGGTGTCCCCGGATGAGCCGCTAGTCCCTAGCACTCGGCCAGATACCCATGGTGATTCAGTTTGCGGAGTTTTTCCATGGCTTTCTTCTCGATTTGTCGGATACGTTCCTTCGAGACATTGAAACTCCGGCCGATTCTTTCCAAGGTTTCCGCCGGCTGGCCTTCGAGGCCGAACCGCATTCGGATGACTTCTTCCTCTCGGGGGTTGAGGTTGGCCAGGAGCTGGCGTATGGCCTCCGTCAACTCGCCGTGCGCACAATGATTCACGGGGGACGGGGTCTGTTGATCTTCAATCAGGTCGCCCAGAGGCTGTCCGCGATCGCCAATGGGAGAATCCAGGGAAACCGGCTGCAGCGAGAGACTCAGTACCTGCTGCATCTTCTGGATGCTGAGCTGGGTTTTGGCTGCAATCTCCTGAGGGGTGGGTTCTCGCCCGAGTTCCTTGAGGAGTTCGTAAAAAACCTTGAAGAAGCGGTTTTTCATTTCCACAAAATGGACGGGCAGCCGGATGGTACGCGTCTTGACATAAATACCCCGAATGATGCTCTGCCTCACCCAGTGGGTGGCGTAGGTGCTGAAGCGCGTTCCCCGGGTATGGTCGAAGCGGCCCACGGCGGTGAGGAGGCCCAGGTTGCCTTCCTGAATCAGGTCATCGAAACTCATGCCCCGGCCGCGGTAGCGTCTGGCGATGCTGAGGACCAGCCGCAGATTGGCTTTGATCATTTCCTGCTTGGCGTTATTGATGGTCGCCATGATCGCTGCGGCCTCTCCGAGCATCGCCGAATAGAGCGGGTGCTCCGGGTGTTCGTGAACCATCCGCTCGAGCGTAACTCGGATAAGTCTGAGCGCCTTATCCCGCACCCCGGGGAAGGCCTTCTCGCGACTCAGCAGGCGCCGAATTTTCTCGTTTAACCCCTCGATCAAGGCGTCTTCGGGGGCGTGCCTCGCAACCAGCTCAGTGAGACGATTCTGACCCTCCCGCAGCGTGGTGGCGAGCTCCAGCTCGCGCTCCCTGGTGAGGAGCGGATACTGAGCGACTTCTTTAAGGTAGCAGGCCACGGTATCTCTTTCGAAACTGTCGAAGGCAGGCTGGCCGAAGGTCTGTCTTCGCTCTTGTCGATCATCCAGATCTGCAAACTCCTGCTCGCTCCTATCCGCTGCCGGGCATTCCCGGACAATCCTCCCGACAGAGAGTTCCGTAGCGAACATATCTTCCAGCCCGGGTTCACCGAGAAAGCTGCAAACTTCCCGTTCGACCCGACGAAGTCCGGCGGTGTCGAGGGTGATGGTCTGAGGGGTTGCATCCATTTTCATCCTGATCCTCCTGTACCGACATATCCTGAGCCAACGGTGACGAGGATAGGCGGGCAACATTAAGGATCGATTAGCGGTGGATTAGAAAATTCTCATGGATGCTTTTCCGAGAAATCTTCCAGCCCTACCATCCGGATTTTGGTTTCCCCTTGCCGAATGGCCAAAAGAGCGGTAGTAGTCAGAGGAAACTTCAAAGCGAAGACTCCCCACCCTGGTGACAGAGGCGTTAAGCATGAATGGTCCGGAGCTGGAAAGCCTGCTGGCTGATAAACGAAACCTGGAACAGATCCTGGATAACCTGATGGAAGGGATCATTGCTCATGATAAAAGCCGACGGATCCTCTTTTTCAACCGGGCGGCCGAGGCGATCACCGGTTTTCGAAAAGAGGACGTGGTTGGCAAAGACTGTCATGAAGTGCTTGGAGGGCCATTTTGCGGCAGTCGCTGTTCGTTCTGTGGAGAAGCCCCTGCCACCCTCACTCACCTCAGCTATCCATTGAACATCCTTACGAGAAGCGGGGAACCCAGGCGGTTGGAAATGTCGGTCACCGGCATGACGGACGAGAAGGGGTGCTTTGTTGGGGTGCTTGCGGCATTCCGCGATCTGACAGATCTTATCAGCCTGAAAATCCGCATGGGAGAGCTCACCAGCTTTGCCGGCATCATTGGCTGCGATCAGAAGATGCTCAATATTTTCGAGCAGATCCGGGATCTGGCAACCAATGACTTTCCCGTGCACATCCACGGTGAAACAGGAACCGGCAAGGAACTGGTCGCGGCTGCCATTCACCAGGAAAGTCATCGTAGCGGCGGCCCGTTTGTTCCTGTCAACTGCGGGGCGCTCCCGGACGGACTGCTGGAAAGCGAGCTGTTCGGCCACGTAAAGGGGGCCTTCTCGGGGGCGATTCGGGATAAGAAGGGCCGGTTCGAGCTGGCCCATGGGGGCACGATCTTTCTCGATGAAGTGTCGGAGCTCCCTCGGCCCATGCAGGTTAAGCTGCTCCGAGTGCTCCAGGAAGGGACCTTTGAACGGGTGGGAGGAGAACGCACCGTTGCCGTCGACGTGCGAGTTATCAGTGCCACCAACCGCGAGCTCAAGCGGGAAATGGAAAAACAGACCTTCCGGGAAGACCTCTACTACCGTCTTAATGTATTTCCCATCCGCCTGCCGCCCTTGCGTGAACGCAAGAATGATATCCCGTTGCTCGCCGCTCATTTTCTGGGTGAGGCCGCGGAGCGGGGCCATAAATCGCGAGGATTTTCCAAGGAAGCCCTGGGCGCATTGATGGACTATTCCTGGCCCGGCAATGTCAGGGAGCTCCGCAATGCCGTTCACTTTGCCCTGGTTACCGCCAGGGGGGGAGTGATCTACCCCGACAATCTGCCGCTTGAGTTGCGCCAGGAAGTCTGTCCGGGAATGAAGCGGGGTCCCTCGAAGAAACTCGAGGCCGGGGCGGTCGCCGCAGCCTTGCAGCAAGCCGGCGGCAACAAGTCCAAAGCGGCAAAACTCCTGGGTGTTGGTCGTGCCACCCTCTATCGCTTTCTTGCAGAAAGGCACGCTGTTTCATAATACAATAGTGTCTCAGAGTGCTATCCGAGACAGTCCTTGCTGCTCTCTGTCGGTCCCTCTTCTGGTGAAATCCTGAATCTCGGCCGGAGCCCGGGCAGGGCTCTGCATTGCGAACTGTTTCGTATCTGTCTCATCCAATCGTTCCCTATGGCCTGCCGTAATCTTGCCCGGCGACGGCAAGAAATTGCGGCGGTATCGCCATGACTGGGGTTTTGAGGAGGTGGCTCGATTGGATCGAAGTTGGTGCGGACTTTGCAATCCGATAAGTCGAGATCAGAGCGTAGGGATGTTTTTCCCGGAGTGAGGAGCATGACCAGGCCGTGTAACGATAAGATATGCCAGACCCTCGAGCTGGTGGCGCGGATGATGGAGGTTGCCGATGAGGGCGATCTGGTGCGCGAGGATAATGGCTGTGGGGTCTTGTACGGCGTCCTCAGGGATTCGGCCTTCAAGATCAAAAAGCTGGCTGAAGCAGAGAGGGAAGCCCACCGGAAAAAAGGCTGGTGGCAGGATTGATTGATAGGGAAGCAGATCTCATTGAAATCTGAACCAAACCTTAACGAAAAGGAGAGCACTATGACGAGAACGGAACAGAATCTGATGGATGCGTTCGCCGGGGAATCACAGGCTAACCGGAAATATCTGGCCTATGCCAAGCAGGCGGATAAGGAGGGTTTGGCCCAAGTCGCCAAGCTTTTCAGAGCAGTCGCTGACGCCGAAACCATTCATGCTCACGCCCATCTGCGCGCCCTTGGGAAGATCAAGGACACTGCTGAAAACCTGAAGGATGCGATTGCAGGGGAGATCTACGAATTCAAGCAAATGTACCCCGCCATGATTGAGGCGGCTCAGGCAGAAGGCAACAAGCCCGGCGAACGCACCCTCAGCTATGCCAATGAGGTGGAGAAGTGCCACGCGGTTCTCTATCAGAAAGCCCTGGATAAGATGGGAAGCCTCGAACCGGTCGATTACTATGTATGCTCAGTCTGTGGCTATACCTGTGAAAAGGAGCCGCCGGGAATGTGCCCGGTCTGCAGCTCGAATACCAAGGTATTCTACAAGGTTGACTGAGAGGAGGCCAAGATGGCGAAAGCACTGGTAGTCTATGCGACCAGGACCAGGCAGACGCAGAAGATTGGCGAGCTGATCGCTGAAGGCATGCGCATGGACGGTCTGGAGGTGACGGTAGCAAACGTCAACGAAATTGAGAAGAAGGGGATCAAACCGGACGACTACAATGTCCTGGTCCTCGGTTCAGCCACCTACCACGGCGAGATGCTCCAGGGCATGAAAACCTTTCTTTTCACCCTGGAAAAGGCCAATAGTGCAGGTAAAGTCGGGGGAGCATTCGGAGCCTTTGGCTGGAGCGGCGAGGCGCCGGGTCGAATTTTCAGCACCATGCAGAATGTTTTTCAGATGAAGATGGTCAGCGGGCCTTTGCAGCTGAAGTCGGCGGCCCTGGGAGGCGGAGCCAAGATGGCCCAGGATTATGGCCGGCAAATTGCCAAAATGGTTTCGTCAGATTAATTATAGGGACATTAAGGTGATTTGCCCTCGCGGTGGGAAGCACTTTCCGGCGGTGGAGGGGGAACCACCCTGTCACAATGTCCGAGTTGGATCCCTGACAAGAACAACAGAACAAGGAGATTATCATGGCAGAAAGACTGGAAGTTTACAAATGTGACGCTTGTGGCAACATCGTCGAGGTTCTTCATGGGGGTGCGGGAGAACTGGTCTGTTGCGGTCAACCCATGAAGCTGTTCAAGGAAAATACCGTTGATGCCGCCAAGGAAAAGCACGTACCGGTAGTCGAAAAGACTGACCGTGGGGTGAAAGTCAGGGTCGGCAGTGCTGCCCATCCCATGGAGGAAAAGCACTACATCGAGTGGATTGAAGTCATTGCGGGAGGGCAGGTTTACCGGCAATTCCTGAAGCCGGGTGATGCCCCCGAAGCGCTTTTCTGCATCGATGCCTGGCCGGTAACCGCGAGAGAGTACTGCAACCTGCACGGGCTCTGGAAAGCCTGATCTAACCGTCCCCGCGGAAAGGGGTCGAGGAGTATGGTCAATGATGACTTGGACTGAATGAAACGCAGCCTACTTCGGGCATTCAGGTGGGTTCGGCGCTAACCGCTGTGCCGCACCCGCCTTTTTGCCTGGTTCAGTAAGAGGCAGCACAGGGGGAATTCGATGGACGTTCTCTGGCTCTCGCGGCTGCAGTTTGCTGCGGCAACGTTTTTTCACTTCCTCTTTGTCCCCCTCACCCTGGGGCTTTCCATCCTGATTGCCATCATGGAAACAATCTATGTCAGGACGGGAGACGAAGACTATAAGAGGATGGCGAAATTCTGGGGAAAACTGTTTCTCATAAATTTTGCCATCGGGGTGGTGACCGGTATCAACCTCGAGTTCCAGTTCGGTACCAATTGGTCTCGCTATTCGCGATACGTGGGTGATATTTTTGGGTCGCTCCTGGCCATTGAAGCTTCTTTGGCCTTTTTTCTTGAATCCACCTTCATTGCCGTCTGGGCGCTGGGTTGGAACAAGCTTTCCGCCAAGGCGCATGCGGTCACAATCTGGCTGGTAGCGGCGGCCGGCAGCCTGTCTGCGGTGTGGATCCTCATTGCCAACGCCTGGATGCAACATCCGGTCGGCTATGTCATCCGCAACGGACGAGCGGAACTGCACGATTTCTTCGCTGTCATCACCCAGTCGGCGGCAGTGTACCAGATCATCCACACGTTGAGCGGGGCTTACATTCTCGCCGGGTTCTTCGTTATGGGGATCAGTGCTTACCATCTCTTGCGTAAACAGGAAACGGTCCTCTTCACCAAATCCTTTCGCATGGGCCTGTTCTTTGCCCTCATCTTCGCCGTGCTGGCCGTCGGGCAGGGCCATGCCAACGGCGCCAAGGTGGCTGCCATTCAACCGGCGAAACTGGCGGCCATGGAGTCGCTCTGGGAAACGACGAAGAGCGCGCCCCAATATCTGCTGGTCATTCCGGATGAAAAGAATGAACGAAATCTTCTGGAATTTGGCGCTATGCCGGGGGCTTTGAGCCTGCTGGCCTATCATGATTCGGAAGCCACCGTCCAGGGATTAAAAGACTTCCCCCCGGATGAGCGACCGCCCGTTATGGTTCCTTTTATTTCGTTTCGGATCATGGTCGGGCTCGGCTTTCTCTTTCTGGCTCTGACCGTCTACGGCTGGTTTCGGCGCAACGACCTCGAAGGCAATCCGGGTTTCCTCAAAGTCATGCTGTATGCCCTGCCCCTGCCCTATATTGCCAACGAAACAGGTTGGATGCTGGCAGAAGTCGGGCGACAGCCATGGGTGGTCTACGGGGTGATGAAAACCGCAGAGGCGGTTTCGCCCATCAGTGGTACCCAGGTCACGACCTCACTGACTGCTTTAGTGCTGGTCTATTCCCTGCTCGGCGCCGTGGCCTTTTATCTCATGGCCATCTATGCCTGCAAAGGGCCTGAGTCAGTGCCGGTGGCTGCACCAATGGGAGGGACTGAAAATGCTTGAGTCGATCTGGTTCATTCTGTGGGGAGTCCTGTGGGCAGTCTACTTCATGCTCGATGGCTTCGATCTGGGCATGGGCACGCTCATGCCGTTTCTGGCCAAGAACGAGACCGAGAAGCAAATGTTCTATCAGGCCATGGGACCGTTCTGGGACGGCAATGAGGTCTGGCTGATTACCGCCGCAGGCGTTACCTTTGCGGCCTTCCCAACCACCTACGCGGTGATGTTCAGCGGGCTCTACTCGGCCTTCATGCTCATCCTGTTCGCCCTCATCTTCCGAGGGGTAGCGCTGGAATACCGCAACAAGATCCAGCATCCTACTTGGAAGAAGGTCTGGGATTATTGCCTGGTGGTAGGGAGTTTTCTGCCGGCACTGTTGCTGGGAGTGGCTTTTGCCAATATTTTTCAAGGAATACCCATCGATGCGGAGGGGATCTTTCAAGGGTCCCTGGTGACGCTTCTGAATCCTTACGGAATTTATGGCGGTGTCTTGTTCGTGGCGATGTTCCTGCTCCACGGCTGTCTCTGGCTCACGGTGAAAACTGAGGGCAGCGTGCACGACAAGGCCGCTGCGGTTGCCCCCTGCCTGTGGAAGGCCCTGGCGGTCATCACGGTCGGCTTTCTGGTTGCCACCTGGTATGCCACTCGGCTCTATGACAACTACCTCCAGAACCCTCTGATGTATGTTGTTCCCATTATTTTGATTCCCGTGATCGTTGTGGCAGCACTGGTGATGATCCGGGTCTACCTGGGAAAGGGGCAGTGGTGGCGCGCCTGGTTCTCCTCGAGTGCACTCATTGTCGGGGTAACCCTCTTCGGAGTGGCGGGCCTCTACCCGAATCTCCTGCCGTCCAGTCTCAACCCGGCTTTCAGCATGACCATTTACAATTCGGCGTCGAGCCAGCTGACCTTGAAGATCATGCTCGGCGTAGCTCTGACCTGTATCCCTGTGGTCATTGCCTACCAGGCATGGGTCTATAATCTGTTCAAAGACCCGGTGAAGGAAGCGGAACTCGAAGAGGCGTATTATTAGAGCGAACCGCAGAATATCGAACTGCCCTTATGACAAACCGCAGAACCATTGGTAATGAGGGGGGGGACCAAGCAAACCGCCTGAGATTTCCGTGTTAGACCTGCTGCGGCTGGAGCTTCGATATTCTGCGATTCTTCCTTCGTATTTGAACTCCTTGCCAGGCTGAGCGTAGACCTGAGCGATCCTTTCAGCGTACTTTGCTCAGGAGGAGGATGAAGTCTTCTTCGGTGGTGCCGGCGTCACCGATCTCGTCGTTACGCTCAGCCAGGATGGAGGTCCATTCGGGAACCGGTCCTCTGGTCCGGCGGACCATGGCTGTCCGTCCGGTTCAGGACCGAGCGGCCCGATCCCGTGTGCCGTACATCCGGCCGCTAACCCGGACCGTGCTCGTTATCCCATCTTCCCACAGGTCTTTCAGACGATAAGGCGGAGGATATCCTGATATGTCACGAGAACGGTGAGTATGAGGAACGGCTCATAATGGATTCCGGCTTGGCGAAAGAAGGGTTTCTGGTCGCCTTTGCGTTCATGGCTTCGACCTCATCGTGGCATACATATCCCAGGAACGGCTCCCACTGTGTTTGGGGTTCTTCGAGTTTGTTCACAACGTGAAAAAATGCGGGAAGGCTTTGCTCCAGTCTCTCATTGAGGTCCTGGTCAATTAGCAACCCGGATTCCATAATGAGCCTTGCCGAATACCGCAGAGTGGTTTCGGGAAATCTGCTGCTTCGCCTGGCACAATGGTGCACAAACCCTGCTGTGGGAGCGTAAGCGGCAACGAACAAAGCGTCACCTCCCCCGAGTCCCTCCGGTCGGCGGGGTTTCAGGCTGGAATCCGGCAGACCCCCTGGACGCCCGCCATTGCGAGCATGATGCTCAGTGAGGGCATTCCCCGTGCGTTCCGCAATCGTGTGTGGTCTGTCTCGGTTATGCGTGGCAAAGACCGTCGCCCAGGCAGATGCTGTCGTTGTGAGTCCACCCATACTTCGAGCCGGCAACCGCGGTCTAAACGGGGAACAGGGAATGACTCCGGCCACCGAGGAGCTCGACGCGGCGGCGGTTCGTACCCGGTCATGCCACCGTTCCCGTTCGAACAACCGTACGTTGGCGGCGCTACGGCGACGGCCACTTCATGATTGGCACGGTACTGATGCTGTTCTTCGGACTCCCCTCGATCACCCGATCGCTATAGGCAACATAGACCAGCACCTGTCGCTCACGGTCAAAGAAGCGCACCACCTGAAGGGTTTTAAACAACAGGCTGCGGCGCTCGTCAAAGACCCGCTCACCCTCTTTCAATTCGCTGAGGATCTTGATCGGACCGACCTGGCGACAGGCGATACCGGCATCGCTCGTATCCTCGGCCACCCCAAACTGGCCCTTGAGTCCGCCCGTTTCCGCCCGGGAGATGTGGCAGGAGACTCCCTGAACCTTGGGATCGTCGAAAGCGTCCACGACAATTTTGTCATTGGGACCAAGCCACCGAAAACGGGTACTGACCTCTCCCGTCGTGCCGCGGTCGGGGCGACTGAAGATCCACCAGCCGAAGAGCACAATGACCAGAAGGATGCCCCCACCGAGGATAATGCCAATCTTTTTCAGCATGGCGTACCTCCTCTTTCCTAATGTTCAACAATCACTCGCTATGTGATGAAGACCACACAGGAAATGGCGGTCACATAGCCTCCCTTCCTGCCCCTGGCGACACAGGGAAAAGAGAGGGCTTCGACCACCTTTCCGCTCATCAGGTAGATTTCTCTGCGTTCGTCGTAGTCCTTAATCTCACAGTTTGGCGGGAAGATGCTCGACACACTCACAAGATTCTGGGTCTCAATCCGCGCATCCCGCAGCGCCAGTTCGTAGGACTGCAGCGCATTCTTGTGGAAGCCCACACCCTTGGTAAAAAAAGCCTTGGAGGGCACGATCATGAGATATGCTCCTTCTCCGATGGTCAACAGCTCGGTGCGGCACCGAAGCCGAACAGGCCGTCCACACCGCTTTCGAGTAGGCGGGCAAGGCCTCGACCGGTTCTGGAGCGGTCACCCGCAGTCGCAGGGTTATCCTGGCGGGACCGAGCAGGCCATCAACTAAGCCATAGCAGGCAGCCCGCCGGGGACGCCGCTTATGGCCCCCAGCCGGTCCCGGCGATGTTCCCCATAACCACACTCAACCGCCAGGGACGCCACATGATAAGCCCAACCTTCCTAGAAGAGAGGGGGGAATCGACTTGAGCCTGGACGGAATTCTTGAGCTTCCGCCACCCAAAGTCAAGGAGATGTGCTCGGAGATGGTCACAGGCGCACTCGGAATCCGGGATACGCAGTGGAGCCGACACCTCGCTACTATCCGCTTAGAACCTTCTCATAGACTTCCAGGTATTCCCCGGCGGACCGCCGCCATGAGAATTCCTGAGCCATAGCCCGGCGCTGGAGTTCGAGCCACTTCTCTGGGTTGCGAAAGAGCTCGAGGGCCGCCTTGACACAGTCGAGCAGGGCTTGGCCTTCATACCGGTAAAACTTGAACCCGGTTCCCAGGGAGGGCTTCGCCAGGATGCCCACCACCGAATCGTCCAGGCCGCCCGTCGCATGGACGATGGGGATGGTCCCGTAGCGGAGGCTGTACATCTGGTTGAGGCCACAGGGTTCATAAGCGGAAGGCATCAGGAAGAGATCGGCGCCGGCTTCAATGCGGTGGGCCAAGGGCTCATTGAACCCGAGGACAAGCTTGATCCGCTCGGGATAGCGTTCCGCCATCGCTTGCAGCATCTCTTCGATTTCGGCATCGCCGCTGCCCAGAATCGCCAGCACCAAGGGGAGCGCCATCAGGTCATCCACGATTTCAGAAACCAGGTGGTAACCCTTCTGGGTCGCCAGGCGACCGATCATTCCCACCAGCGCCAGGTTTTCGACATGGTCCGGAAATCCCAGTTCGGCCAGCAACGCCGCCTTGCATTGGCGCTTTCCAGCCAGGTGGCTAGCACTGAAGTTCTGGGCAATGAAGGAATCCGTTGCAGGATTCCATACCGTCTGGTCGATCCCGTTGAGGATCCCCGACAGTCGGTCGGCCCGGTTCATCAACACCCCGTGAAGCCCGTACCCCGCCTCTTCACTCTGGATTTCGCGGCTGTAGCGACGGCTGACGGTAGTCAGGTGATCGCTGTAGACC
>JAPXSS010000094.1:0-13524 GCA_033812955.1 Syntrophobacteraceae bacterium
TTGTATAAAGGACTTCAAGGCGTTTTCCTCCTGGTGATGTAGTTTCTGAGCGGCTAACTCGAAACTTACAACAGTTGGAAAACGCCTTCAATTCTTCACTTTGGTTGCGGCTTTGCCGCGCTGTGCCTCCGTGTCTCCGTGGTTCGGTTTGGTTGCGGCCCTCCCCTGCTGTGGGAATTTCATGCAATTGCCCTGTCATTTGCCCAAGCCAGGTGGTCACTCGATGAAAAGAGCTTGCTCCAGGGGAACAGGTGAGATCGCTTTTCCAGCGTTCGCTCACCGTGGCAGGGGAATAGCCGGAGACCTCCCCGTACCGAAAAAGGTCCTGTGGTGTCAAGAGGCTTTCCGGACTTGCCTGGTTCCCGCGCGAGTGATGGTGTGGCATTATTCACGCAGCCCCGGTCCAAACCGCATCCTTCCCGGTCCAGTATGGCCGGCGGGGCCGGGCCTGTGCCACCGAATCACGAGGCAGATAGACTCCTTCAGCGCTCTTTCCGATACAGGGCGGCGATGCCCTGCGATCCCAGGTCGGGGATCATGACTTCGAGATGTTCATAGCGGGGCAGGATGCGGTTGAGGCCGTAGACCAGATAGAGGGCGCCCGGTTTGGCCTCGGCGGCGATTTTTTCGGCAAAAACATCGTGGAGGGTGATGTAGGTATAGAAAAGATCGATATCGGAAAAGGAGATGTCATGTTGGGCCTGGATTGCCGTATAGGTTTCCGGGGCCGGTGAGCTCCCATGGAAGAGCGCCAGATTGCCGGGTGGCGGTTCGAGCCCGGCCTGCCGCAGGCGGGATTCGAGCTCGGCCTTGCGCGGGCCGTACTCGGCCAGAATCTCGCCGTCGATTTCGATGCCGAGCGAGAGTCGGACGAAATAGCTCATGAGGAGGTTCACTCTCCCGTCGGCACAGCCCAGGTCGGCAAACACGGTCCGATCACAATCCAGCAGACCGAGTGCCTCGAGCTCCTCAATACCCCGAGATAACTTGAACAAATCCGTTGACTTGCGATAGCCCTCGTGACCCTCATAGCCGTGGCGGCATCCGTCATAAAAGTTGGCGATCAGGGTCATGGTCTGCTTCAAGCGCTCAGTGATCATGCTCGCGCTCGACCAGAAATTGCTTCACGGTTTCATGCAGCCGAAAGACGGTTTCCATTTCTTCGCCGGTTGTGGCCTGGAGGCGCACGAGGTTCTCATGGGCGAGTGAGCGCTGGAGGTTAGGGCACAGGTAGTTGATACACAGGACGTGCCGAGCCGTGAGCGTACAGCCTTCCGTACCGAGAAAATAACAGCTGTCGGAGAGGCGGCGGTCGGGAGGAAGGGTCCGCCCCAGAAGGAGGTTGATCAGCAGCAGATGGGGAGGATAGCGATCCTCAATGCCTGCGCCACAGCAACTGCCGCCTTCTTCCTCCTCACAGTGCTTGCATGCCGCAACGAGCCCAAGCTCACGGGCCACCCTCCCGGAGGCTGCCACCTTTTCCCGCAGGGCCTCAAGCAGCCCATGAATCCGCGAATCTGCCAAGAGCTCTTTCCCCCATCGGGCAAAAAGACCTTGGGCCACCTTCATGTTTTCCTTGCTGGTCATGAAGCGGCAGCCTCTCGCCGGGACCCGGTGAGCCAGCGACGGAAAGGCGGCGGGCCGGAAGATGACGGGAGGAGCAAGGGGGCGAGTTTCACGACAGTCTGCTCAGCCCCAGTCGCTTGAGCCTGGAATCAAACGTCGAGCGGTTTAACCCGGCTTCCCGTGCCGCGCGCGTGATGTGCCAGCGATGCTTCTCCAGCAGATGGAGGGCGTAGGCCTTCTCCACCTCTGCCCAGGAACGACCGTCAAAGAGCGAAGAAGATAGCGACCCGGCATTGGCCTCCTCCCCCCGGTCGACCTGGCGGAGGGCCTGAGCGGCGGGGGCTGGCGGTTCTTCCCGGTCGAGAGCGAGACAGACGGCAAGGTCTTCCAGGTCGATCGTGTCGGTACTGATCACCACGGAGACATGTTTGGCGAAGTTTTGGAGTTCCCGGATATTTCCCTTCCAGGGATGGTCCAGGGCGTAAGCGAGCGCGCTTTTCGAGAGCTTCTTGGGAATGATGCCCAGCTTGAGTGCTTCCCTTCGGAGAAAATGGTCGAGGAGCAGGGGGATATCGTCGCGTCTTTCCCGAAGCGATGGCAGACGCAAGGGGAGAACGTTGAGGCGGTAGAAAAGGTCCTCCCGGAACTGCCCTGCCTTGATCGCTTCTTTCAGGTCCTTGTTGGTGGCGGAAATGATCCTGACTTCCACCCGCTTGATGCGGGTAGCGCCGACGGGCTTGACCTCACCGCTTTCGAGAAAACGCAGGATTCTTGCCTGCAGGTGCAGCGGCATATCACCGATCTCGTCAAGGAAAAGCGTCCCCCCGTCAGCAGCTTCAAACAGCCCCAGGCGATCCCTGACAGCCCCGGTGAAGGCCCCTTTGGCATAGCCGAAGAGTTCACTTTCGAGGAGAGTGTCCGGGATGGCGCTACAGTTCTGAGCCAGGAACGGATTTTCCCGCCTTCTGCTGCGGTAGTGCAGTTCTCGGGCCAGGACTTCTTTGCCCGTCCCGCTTTCTCCAGTGATCAAGACCGGGAAATCGGTTCGTGCGTAATCCTCGGCAGTCCTCATGACCGTCTGAAAGGCCTGGCTTCGGCCAATAATGGTTTCCTGCCGTTGAATGCTGTCGAGGGCTTGTTTGAGCCTGGCATTCTCGTTCTGCTGGTCGCTGAGAATGAGAGAGTTGCTCAAAGCGATCGAGCCCAGATCAACCAACTGCTGGAGCAGGCCGAGGAAGGATGGTTCAAGGTTGAGGCGATTTCCCCCGGAACTGGTATCAATGAGTTCTACGGCCCCATAGACCTTGCCGCTTTTAAGCAGGAGCGGGAAGCACAGAATCAGTTTGCTCTTAAGGGCCAAGTCTCGTTCGGCGTCCTTAAAATGTCGCCGGTCTTTGCCCGGTTCGGCTACGGTCATTTTGCCGTTCTCGATCACCCAACCGACAATACTGGGTCGACCCGCAGGAACGACCATCCCTTTGATCAACTCACTCTGAGCTCCGGCAGCCTCCAGACACTCGTAGCCCCTGGCCATTTTCACCCAGATAGAACCCCGTTCCACCTTCTGGAGGTCGAGCAGGGAGGTCAGGAATTTGCTCAACAGCCTCTCCGGATCGAGCTCTTCCGACACAGCTTTACAGAAATGGTAGGATGAATCGGCCATGCAGTCTCTCATCAAATGACGGATGCTACTGGTGAGGGTTGGGCTGCTTCTGTTGAAATTCAATCAGCAGCTCATTTTCGCGAACCCAGCCCAACCCCTCCCGCACCATTTTCTCCTGAGCCCGAGGGCTGTTCTTGAAGGCCTGAATCTTGTTGAACAGCCTCTGATTATCTTCTTTGAGATGCCTCACCTTGGCTTCGAGTTCTTCGACCAGGGCACACTGGTTGCGAAATCCCGGGATGCCCTGAGACGAAAACAGAATCCGCTGGAACAGCAGAACATTGAGCAGCACGAGCACGCCAACCAGCATCGGCAGAAAATGGATGCTTTGGAAGAGACTGAGACCCCCTGCCATGAGAGTGTCTTGTGGATTCTCATCAACCGGCCTTCTATTCGACATGGCCTTCCTCCCGCTTCAACCCAGGGTCTTCCTGGTGATGGTCACCGAATGGAACCAGTCGCGCGTCCGTGTGGGGAAGGAACAGCGCGCCGCAGAACTCGTTCATGAGTTCCACATTGACGTTCAATTCGACGTAAGTGATCTGGCTGCAGATCCGTTCGATTTCTTGCAGCAGCTTGCGATCGCAAAGCAGCATTGCCGCTCCGCAGCCGACGGTGTCCCCGAGCGCCCGATAGGTTTCGGGAGGCAAATCGGGCAGCATGCCGATTTTGATCGCCATCAGGGGATCGATACTGGCACCGAAGACTCCCGATACATAAAAGCCCTTGATATCGTTAAAAGTCAACCCCACTCTGGCCACAATAACGGAGAGGATCGTGTACATGGCAGCCAAGGATGAATCCATAAAGGGCTGAATCCCTGATGGTGCAGGGAATGGGTCGACCGATCCCAATCCGCCGTATTGTCGGCAAGGCTCGGAGGTGTCAGTTCACAGAACCGCAATTCGACCAGCGGCTGCCGGGTCATCGAGGAAGGGAGAGCCAGCGGCATCGGGTCAGGGCTCCCAGTCAATCCGGGCAAAGCGCAACACGTTCACCATCAATTCCAACAGGCCACAGATCATAACACCAGAGAGGTTCAACTGAAAGCGATCTTCAAGTTTTTCGAGGGCGTCAATCACGTATTTTCCCGGCTCCAGGTTGAGAATGAGGGCGAAAGGGTGTTGGAAATGGGATGGCCGGCACCAGGGAGGGGGGGAAAGGCTGAGGTGCATGCGACATGCCAGCGGGCGAAATGGATAGATCTGGCAAAGGTTGGCCGCGAGGAAGGGGCAAGCCTGTTCGAGGCGGCTATAGCTTTCCGAGAGGGCTTCAACCTGGTCGTGCGAGGCGCTTTTGCGAGTTGCGTCGGGCGCCCGGCGGCGAGAGAGCTCCGCCCGGAGTTCCTCAACTTCGAGACAGTGCGGAAAAAGCTTCGAGGCGGCACCGCTCTGCTGCATGCCATGGTAGATGAAGATCAACTCCGCCGAACTGACCCCGGTAGGGATTTGGTAGCAGCAATACGGGCATCCGAATCGGCATTGCACCGTGAACCCGACCTCCCGCAAACGCCGCCCCGCCGCCCGCACGGATTCGTCGAAAAGTTCCATCACCTTTCCCATGCGTGTCCGAAAAGCATCGGGCAGGCGCCCGGTGGCGGCGAGTTCATCGAGTCCTTCTAGGCAGGAGATTTCGAAAAGAAGTCGTGCCATGCGATCCTGATAGTTGGTCAGCGCGGTCAGCGTGGGCTGAATGAGATCAACGATCTTGCTTGCGGCTGAGTTTGCAGGAAAGCTGTCAGGTGACTCAACCATCAGTCTTCTTCTTTCGTAACCGTCACGGCCGGCGAGACAGATACTTCACCCTTGTAACCAGGTAATTAAGTAGAATGATTATATCATTTTGTCGCTTGACACAAGCTTCGCTTTTCCTTAAGCTTATCTCCCGCCAATTGAATGCTGCCCCGTTTTCTTCCAGCTTTCTGGCGTCAGCAGCTTTTCATCATTGGCATTGTGGGGCGCTGAATCCCAATGAGTCCACTCCGGCCGTAGCCGGTCGAAAGCGGTGCCAGCCATGGGATTCGGATCTCGTGTGATATTTGGTTTCCTGTCCACCAGCGCCGCCCGGATTTCCCCCCGGCTCAAGCCCCTGGGTTGGCTTTATGGCCTGGATTGCTTGTTAACAGAGGGGCAGTAGCAGCATCGTTCTGTCAGATGCTCGTCGGGAGCGGAAAGAAGCTATGGAGCACATTCAGATCAAAGAACTGGTAGAAGTCATTGCTCGCGCTTTGGCGGAAGATCCCAATCAGGTGGAAGTGAGCGAGATTACCGGGCAGCAAATCTCGGTGATTGAACTCAGAGCAGCAAAAGCCGATCTTGGGAAGATCATTGGGAAAGAGGGGCGTAACGCCCATGCCTTACGCACGATTGTGAATGCTGCCGCAACCAAGCTGCGCAAGCGCGCGGTCCTGGAGATTCTCGAATAGGGATTCCGGGACGCCCTTCAGCAAGAACAGTACCGAAGATGTCCAAAACAACCTGTCAGGCCGTGCCGGGCGACTCCGGCCAGGATTGCCAGCCTTTGTGCTTTGGAGATCCAAGCCGGGTTTGTCCCAAGGATGCCGATGGCATCATCCAGCCGCAGGCGGCATGCGTTGCGTGCCCCGTCCTGAAGGATTGTCTGCAGCAGGCCCTGCGGCAAGAGGGCCTGATCAGTCCTCCCAGCCCGCAAAGCCAGGTGATCTCGAAGGCGACGCACTTTCTCAGGCGGTGGTCTCATAGAAAGCTTGCCGGCGCAGGCCCTGAAGAGGCTCCGGAACTGTAGCTGAATGGCAGGATCGAAAACCCCTGGGCAGGCAGTGGCTGCGGCAGAGAGTGGCAGTGCGGGCCGGGAGAACCGCAGTAAGCCGCCACAGGGGTTATCCATGGCCGCTCTGGTTCCGACCCTGACAGGACGGATTGTGGCAGTGCATCAGGGGGCTCTGGGCGATTGCCTGCTGGCGTTGCCCATTCTGGAGGCCCTGCACCGCTCATGGCCCCGCATTCATTTCGATCTCTGGTCGAAACCCGAACATGTCGCACTTTTGGCCGCCAAGCCCTTCATGGGAAACACGCCTCCACCCGACGATGCAACCCTGGCTCGCTTCTTTCATGAAGATCTCTGGCGAACGGCACCAGTACCGCCTTTCCTCGAACAATCCCGGACGGTATTGATCTTCGGACAGACGGGTAGTCGGGTGCTGGCCGAGCGGCTTGCCCCCCGGCTTTCCTGTCCCGTCCCATGGCTGCAATCATTTCCGGGCCCAGGCGCGTGTGAGCACGTATCTCGGTTTCTCCTGGAGCAATGTCGCCGCTTTGGCTGGCATCTCGAAGAATGCCTGCCGAGCCTCGAACCTGCCCCCCAGGATCTTGCGGCTGCCAGTGTCTGGCTTGAGCAGCACCATGCAACCGGCCGCAATCGGCCCATTGTCATTCACCCCGGCAGTGGCGGCCTGCCCAAAATCTGGCCTCTGAGCAACTGGTGGCAGATCCTTCAGTGGCTTCGCAAGGCCTTCCCCAACCCCATCTTGTTGTCGCTGGGGCCGGCTGACGAACGGCTCCGGGACTTTGCCCGTGCCGCTGAGAACCTGGGCGTGGCAGTCCTCGATGGGCTGTCCCTGCCTTTGCTGGCGGCGGTGCTTTCCCGAGGCCGGCTCTTTGTTGGCAGCGATTCGGGGGTGAGTCATCTGGCCGCTGCGGTCGGAACGCCGACGTTAGTCATTTTTGGGCCGACCGATCCGGGTGTCTGGGCGCCGCGCGGCCCCCGCGTGCACGTTGTCAGAGCAAGCTGGGAGAAATCCGAAGTCCTGGCGTGGCCATCCGCGCCGGCCGATACCGCGAGTGTCACCCTGGTCATCGAGCAGTTGAAAAAGATCCTTGCCGGTTCTTGACCCGCAAGAGGCCAGGGGCATGGCAGGAGTCACGCAATGGAGGAGACCACCATGATACCCTTGGCCTTAAGGGCGGCCACGATGGGCTTCAAGTCAATCTTTTTCGTGCGGATCGTGTAGGTGAGGCTATCACCCTCCAGGGTGGGTAGATTGCAAATGCTGATGATCTCTGCCCCATGATCCTGGAGCAGTTGGGTTATCTCCTGGAGGGAAACGAGAGGGGTGGAGATTTTCACATCCAGCCGGGAGGACTGCGAGAAAAGCCCCATCATGGTGATGAAGGTCGACAGCAGATCGGTAGTGGTGATGACTCCCACCAGCCGCTCCCCATCCACCACTGGCATGCCGCCAATGCGCTTCTCGAGAAGGATCCGGGCTGCTTCGTCCAACGGCATGTCGGGATGCGCGAGGTAGGGTTTGCGCACCATAACATCTTCCAGGGTCAACTCCTCGAGCATGGAAGCAATCAGAACGCCTCGGAGGTCCGCATCCGTCACCCAACCCAAAAGGGCCGATTGAGAATCCACCACCGGGAGATGACGGATGGAGTACCGCTTCATGACCGCCAGGGCCTCCTGAATGGAGGCTTCCTTGCTGATCGTCACCACTTCTGCTGCCATGCAATGGCTTACAATCATGGGCCTTGTTTCCCAAGGTGAAATCTGATTAAAAATTGACTTTAGCTGAACATCGTCTATTATTAGCAAGAAGTTTGCCAATGCCTCGAGCCCAAGCTATGCGATATCAAATTAAAATGCAACAGAAAATTTCTCGCCGGGAAGCGGTTGGCCCGAGAGGGGTCTATGAAGGGTAGGGAAGAGGGTGCTGGATTGACTTTGAAGGGCTGTTTGCTATAGTGCCGACGGCTTTTCGGGAGAGATCCGGGTTACCCATACCGGAATCGAAAAGGAATGATTCCTTGTGTCAGCCAAAATACATTTTCATCACGGGTGGGGTTCTTTCGTCTCTGGGCAAGGGGCTGGCCGCGGCTTCCATCGGTGCCTGATGGAAAGCAGAGGGCTGCGCGTGACCATTCAAAAGCTTGATCCTTATATCAATGTTGATCCAGGCACCATGAATCCGTTTCAGCATGGGGAGGTGTTCGTCACCGATGACGGGGCGGAGACCGATCTGGACCTGGGCCATTACGAACGGTTCACGCATGCCGTCATGACGCGCCGCAACAACTACACCTCGGGGAGCATCTACTACTCCGTCATCACCAAGGAACGCCGCGGCGACTACCTCGGAGGCACGGTTCAGGTGATTCCGCATGTGACCGACGAGATCAAGGCCTGTGTTCGCAGCCTGGCGACCGACGTCGATATCATCATCGTTGAAATCGGCGGGACGGTGGGCGATATCGAGAGTCTGCCGTTCCTGGAGGCTATCCGCCAGCTGCGGAGTGATATCGGCCGGGAGCATGTGGCCTATATTCATCTCACCCTGGTGCCCTACATGAAGACTTCGGGGGAGTTGAAGACCAAGCCTACCCAGCACAGTGTCAAAGAACTCCGCGGAATCGGAATTCAGCCGGATATCCTGTTGTGCCGCACGACTCACCCGCTTGCCCCTGACATCAAGGGCAAGATCGCCCATTTTTGTAACGTCGAGCGGGATGGCGTGATCACGGCCATTGATGTTGACTGCATTTATGAGGTGCCGCTGCTCTATCACCAGGAAGGGCTCGATGAGAAGATCCTGCAACTGCTCAACGTCTGGACCCGGTCGCCCGTCCTGGAGCCCTGGGAAAACCTGGTTCGCACTCTCAAACAGCCGCAATTCGAGACCCGAATCGCCATTGTCGGCAAGTACATCGATTTCAAGGAATCCTACAAGAGTCTCAACGAAGCCCTGGTGCATGGTGGAGCGGCCAACAACAGTCGGGTTGTGCTGGACTATATCGATTCCGAGAATGTTGAAAAGGAAGGCGGTGAGGCATTGCTCGAGGGGGTGGACGGGATTCTCGTGCCGGGGGGGTTCGGCCAGCGGGGAGTGGAAGGAAAGATCAAAGCCATCCGCTATGCCCGGGAGAACCGCATCCCGTTCCTCGGGATCTGTCTGGGGATGCAGCTGGCTACCGTTGAGTTCGCCCGCCATGTTGCCGGTCTGGAGAAAGCTCAGAGCCTGGAATTTGACAAACATACACCCCATCCGGTGATTTTCCTTATGCGGGAATGCTTCGATCATCGGAGTGGCCGGATCGTGCGCCGGGATGAGGATTCCAACCTGGCTAGCACCATGCGCCTGGGGGCCTACCCTTGCATCCTGGAACGGGACAGCCTCGCGCTGGCGGCCTATGAGTCCCAGGAGATTTCTGAGCGGCATCGCCATCGGTACGAATTCAACAACGATTACCGGGAGCGTCTGGGTGAGCACGGGATGCGCTTCACAGGTCTGTCACCGGACAGGAACCTGGTGGAAATCATCGAACTCCCCGATCACCCATGGTTTCTTGGCTGTCAATTCCACCCCGAATTCAAGTCGCGCCCCATGAACCCGCACCCGCTTTTCAAGGCCTTCATCGGGGCCTCGCTGGCAGAAGCCAGACGCCTGCACCTCGAGAGCTTCTCCGTGGTGCCGGAATGCTGATGGGCCGGGAGAAAAGCCGTGACTCATTTTGAAATACTCGGGCAGGCGTTCGGCACGGACCGCCTGTTTCTCATTGGCGGGCCCTGTGTACTTGAAGGCCGGGAGATGGCCCTGGCCATTGCCCGGTCCATGCAGGCAACCTGTACCCGTCTGGGTGTTCCCTATGTTTTCAAGAGCTCGTACGACAAAGCCAATCGCACTGCCTGGAACTCGTTCCGCGGCCCCGGCTTGAAGGCGGGGCTCGAGATTTTGGCGGCTGTGCGCAGGGAAATCGGCGTCCCTGTTCTGACCGACGTGCACACAGTGGAAGAAGCCAACGAAGCGGCCGGAGTGGTTGACATTCTCCAGGTTCCCGCTTTTCTCGCACGACAGACCGATCTGTTGGCGGCGGTAGGCAAGACGGGCAAGCCGGTCAATCTGAAGAAGGCCCAGTTCATGGCCCCTGAGGACATGGGGCATGCCATCGAGAAGGTGCGGCAGACCAACAACCAGCAGATTCTGGTAACGGAACGGGGAACTCAGTTTGGCTATCACAATCTGGTGGTAGACATGCGGGCCATCGCCATCATGGCCGGTTTCGGGTTGCCGGTGGTCTTTGACGCCACTCACAGCGTGCAGCTGCCGGGCGGGCAGGGCACCAGTTCAGGCGGAGATCGGCGGTTTGTAGCGCCCCTGGCACGCGCGGCGGTGGCGGCAGGGGCTCATGGGATCTTCCTCGAAATGCACGAGGACCCCGACCGAGCGCTCAGCGATGGCCCTAATTCCCTGCCCCTGGCGCAAGTGGCGTCGCTTCTGGAGAAATTGATCAAGATTTACCGGGTAGCGAACGATAGGTAACTAAGACGGTTGGGGGGATGGGTGGTCGGAGTTTCGGAGGTGGAAGCGTGTGGGATGATCTTGAGGCATCACTGCGAGCTCGGATCCTGCCGGTGCGCCTCATGGCTTTTGATGTGGATGGGGTCCTAACCGACGGGCGTATCATCTATCAGGACGACGGTTCGGAGATCAAGGCCTTCGACGTTCAGGATGGACACGGCATTAAACTACTGCAGCGGGCGGGTCTTGAGGTGGCGCTGATAACCGGCCGCTCGTGCCGGGCGGTAGCCCACCGTGCTGCCGGGTTGGGGATCAGCAGGGTCTACCAGGGCGCTATCGATAAGCTGGAAGCCTATGCCCGCCTGCAGGCGGAAACCGGTTTGCGGGATGAAGAGATCGGCTTCATGGGGGACGATCTCATCGATATCCCTCTGCTCCGTCGTGTCGGCTTCGCCGTAGCCGTTGCTGATGCGGTCTCGCACGTGTTTCCTTATGCCCATTACGTGACTCGGGCAAGAGGTGGGTATGGGGCGGCGCGCGAGGTGTGCGAGCTGATCTTGTGGGTCCAGGGCTTGTGGGAGAAGGTCACAGGGCGGTTTTTTGGAGACGATTAGCGGTGATGAGAAGCGCCTCCAGGAGCCGTGATGAAACCGGTGCGGCCGCGATTCGGATAACCCTCCCATGACGGTGCCGCAAAAACTCATTCAGGGTACCGCGCTGGCCTTTGCGTTGAGCTTGACGGGAGTTTTGATCGTCGGGATCTGGCAGGGAGGCAGCCAGAAAGCTCAGCAGGCTGCCGTTCAGACCACCGCCAAGAGCGACGCGGAAGTGACGCTCAAGGACATGGAGTATACCGAATTGCAGGGAGGGAAGCGCCTCTGGACGATTCGGGCCACAGAAGCAAGATACTTCCAGGGCGAACAAAAAACGCTTCTTTCGACGGTTCGTGTTGCCTTTTTCCTGGAAAGCGGCGATGAGATTCAACTGGAGAGTCGAGAAGGCTCCCTGCACACCGGGAGCAAGAACATCGAGCTGTGGGATGCGGTGCACGCAATACTGCCAAAGGGCTACGCGTTGTCATCCGAATATGCGCGGTACGATCATCATCAGCAGACCATTTCCTCGGTGTCTCCCATCCGCCTTGAAGGCCCCGATGTGCGGCTGGAAGGGACCCGCTGGGAGTACCGAATCGCGGACTCCCGGGCGGTGCTTGAGGGGGGAGTCAGAGGGACTCTGGTTTTTCTGCCACCAAGGGTGGGTAAGGGACCATGAGGGGAAGACCATGAAGCACCACGGAAGGAACTGGCTGGTGGTCGGGATTGGACTGCTGTGCCTGGTGATGGTGCCGGCGACTGGCTGGAGTCAGGGAAGCACAACCAAACGTGGTTCCAGCCCCGTTCCGCCCAAAATCCTGCAAAGTGATTCCCCCCTGCGGATAGCCAGCGACCGCATGGAGGCTCATCAAAAGGAGCGGACCATTCTCTTTGAGGGCAACGTGGTGGTCCAGCAGGATGATTTGACCATAACCGGCAGGAAGCTGTGGGTGTATGCGGCGGAGGGCGGGCAGGATCCCGCGGACCAGTCGGCCATGCTGGACAGAATTGATCGGATCGAGGTTGAGGGGGAGGTCAAGATCACCCAGCAGGACAAGGTCGCCCTAGCCGACAAGGCCGTTTATTATCACAATGAGAACAAAATCGTTTTGAGCGGTCACCCCAGTGTGAGCCAGGGGGAAGATACCATCCAGGGGCGGCTGATCACGCTTCTGCTGGCAGAGGGCAGGAGCCTTGTGGAAGGGGGCGCGCAAACTCCGGTACAAGCGGTTCTTCACCCGGCGAAGAAGGACTAGATGGTGGCTTCAATCCCCAAGCGCCTGGAGGTGCGAGATCTGGTGAAGACCTATAAGGGGCGCCGGGTTGTCAACCAGGTGAACCTGGTCGTTGAGCCCGCCCAGATCGTGGGCCTTCTGGGACCCAACGGCGCCGGCAAATCGACCACCTTTTACAGTGTGGTGGGGATCATCCGCCCCGATCGCGGGACGGTCCTTCTGAATGGCGAGAATATAATTCAGATGCCCATGTATCTGCGTGCGCGTAAAGGGGTTACCTATCTGTCGCAGGAACCGTCGGTGTTTCGCAGACTCACGGTCGAGGAGAACCTGCTGGCGATTCTGGAGACCATGAAGATCGGCAAGCAGGAACGGCGGGTTCGGCTGGAAGAACTGCTGGCGGACCTGAATATCGCGCACTTGGCCGGGAACCGGGCCGATCGACTGTCCGGGGGGGAGCGGCGGCGGGTTGAAATCAGTCGCGCGCTGGCCACTCAGCCTGATTTTGTGCTGCTGGATGAGCCCTTCGCCGGGATCGATCCCATTGCTGTTCTGGAGATCCAGGGCCTGATCCAGTCGCTAAAGGCCAGGGGGATCGGGGTTCTCATTTCCGACCACAACGTTCGCGAGACGCTGAAGGTGTGTGATTGGGCCTACATCATGCACGAAGGAAAGATTTTGGAGGCGGGTGATCCGATGACGATCTCACGGAGTGATCTGGCTCGGAGAACCTATCTGGGGGATCATTTCAGTCTCTCGTGATGAGGCAACAGCATGGCAGCACTTGAACTGAGACAACAGCTCAAACTCAGCCAGCAACTGATCATGACTCCCCAGTTGCAGCAGGCGATCAAGCTTCTCCAGCTTTCCCGTCTGGAATTGCTGGAAACCATTCATGAGGAACTGGAAACCAATCCTCTGCTGGAAGAGACGCTGGATGACGGGAGCGAACGGGAGGTTGTCGGGGAGGGTCGCGGGGAAGCTGCCGAGGAGCTGGCCGAGGGCTATAAGGAAGTCCAGGTCGTCGAAAAACTGAGAGAAGATTTTGACTGGGACTCATACTTGGAAGAGTACAACACGAGTACTCCAGTCCTGGTGGAAAGCGATCCCAATCGGGAGTGGCCTTCCTATGACCATCGCCTGACTCTGCCTGCTACCCTCGAGGACCATCTGCAATGGCAGTTGCGGTTT
>JAPXSS010000095.1:0-13350 GCA_033812955.1 Syntrophobacteraceae bacterium
TTTCCCCGGATCGACCTCCACGAACAGCATGGTATCGGGGTCAACTCCAGTGGGTGCTTTGTCCTGGTACATCACTCCTTCCATTTCCTTCATTGCTGCCTCCTTTTGCGTTATCGCTCCACAGCTTGTACCGACTCAATGACCCTTAGGGTCAGAACACCAGGTGAAGATGAGATGCTTCTTGTTTATGTATTATTAAACATAAATGACGGCATCCCTAATGCGCTGGCAAGATTGTGTCCTGCTAATGGATGTTTCCCCTTTGCGTGCCGTCCGGTCAGCGGTTGACGGCGGTAAGAAGGTTGAACTCAACCAGGTAGTGAGTAGTGACTAAACCAGGCCGAAGATTTTGCCCGGGAATTGGCCTGCAGCGGGCGGAGAAAGGAGGTGATCATACGGGTGGAGAAGACCTCGGGAAGCTTCAGCCGGAGGTCATCACTGCGCAGTCCATCAAGCTCGAAACGGTTCGGGTAGTGCTTCAGGACTTTCATGTGGCGTCGGGGGGAAGCGGTGGTGTCGGTACCCCGTAGAATTCCGATCCGCAAATTGGGGGGATACTGCTCGTCAACGACTCGAAGGAACTCAACCAACCGATGGATCGTACCCTTTGGGTGAACCTGGGTGATGATCCGGCCGTGGCTCAGGTCGATACCCGCCATGAAGACAGCCCTTCTCAACTGTTTTCCCCGGTGGCTTGCAACGCCCGACATTCCCACCCTCCCCGGTCCGGCTTACCAGCTCAGTTGCGTTCAGCAGGCCGCGCCTGAACAATCCACCGGATACATCATAAAAAAGGCAGCATGACTGCTGGCCTTCATGAGCAAGCCTATGGTCGGTCGAGAATTCGACGATTTCTCGAGTGGTACGCTGAAAAAACCGTTTCCAAGAGGTACCGGGAGGTTCCACCTCCCATTCACTGTTTGCTTATAGATCACCTGTCCCGGTCGTGTCAATGAAATAACACAGACCTGGCCCGACGGGTCTGGTCTTCGTGAATCGACGATGTTGACAGTCAGATCTTTCTTTTGATAACAAGCGCCCGATCTTGATCCGACGGATATGCAATTTGCATGGATAATTAGCGTTATACCCACCTTGAATCAAGCCAGAAAGGCTTTGACGGGCGGCATGCCGGTCGGCCTTTGTTGGTTTTTTATCGGAAACCGCTCCAGGCCATCAGCACCGACTTTGCACTTCGGCGCCGCCTTCCGCAGAGATCGTCTCGTGTTCATTTCCGTAGCGTTCTGCACCTGCTGACAGGGCAGAGGTACTCGTGAGGAGATCTGGATTATGCTTCGAATCGCCGTTATCGATGGCCAGAGCGGCTGTGTCGGTGCCACGATCATTAAGAAAATCAAGCGGATTCATGACGAAAAGGTTCAGATCTGGGCGCTCGGCACCAATGCCACCGCGACCTCGCAGATGTTGAAGGCTCACGCCAATCGTGGTGCTTCGGGGGAGAGCGCTATCTGCCATTGCGTGCACAAGGTGGACATCATCATCGCTTCGCTTTCGCTTCTGATCTGCAACGTCATGATGGGAGAGGTCACCGCTGAACCGGCCTTTCCCTATGTTTCCGCTTGAGGCTGTGACCGGCATGAGCAGCCACCGTTCGACCCAGGGAGAGGGCCATGGCCTCTGCCTTGAGATAGCTCTGGGAAGGCTCTTCGCTAAGGCAGATCTTTTCCGGGTAAATCAGGTAATGCTTCCGATACATCGAGGGGGTAAGATTCGGCATGAGGACGTTAGCGCCGCACCGCAGGGCCTTCTGCCGCCCATTGGGATCGATGGTGCCGGTGGCGGTGGTGGCCGGCATATGTGCATCTCTTGTTACGATCCTCGTCAGGGCAGTCACCCGCAGGAGCATCTCGAGGGTACCGTTGGGACTGCCCCGCAGCGGCGTGTGAGGATGCGAAATAAAGGGGCCAAGTCCGATCATGTCGAGATCGAGTTCACTGAATTTAAGAATATCTTCGGCCAGACTCTCGATGGTCTGACCCGGCAGTCCTACCATGCCACCGGAACCGACCTGATAGCCAAGCTCCTCCAACCACTCAAGACACCGGAACCGCTGGCGGTACTGTGAATCCGGTTTCAGAGTCTTGAAGAGGAGAGAATCGGTGGTCTCAAATCGCAAAAGGTAGCGATCCGCTCCAGCTTCTTTGAGCTTCTCAAAATCTTCACGGGGTCTCTCGCCGATCGAGAGGGTTATCGAACAGCCGAGCTCTCTCTTGATTTTCCGCACCAGGGAACAGAGCTCTTCAATCGTGTAGTGGGGATCTTCCCCGGACTGGAGGACCAATGTCCGAAAACCCAGGTCTCTTGCTTTGCGGGCTTGAACCAAGATCTCTGTCCCGGTCATGCGATAGCGCACTGCCTCTTTGTTGCTTCGGCGCAAACCGCAATACCGGCAATCCCGCCGGCAATAATTCGAGAACTCGAGCAATCCCCGCAAATGGATTTCATCCCCGGCATACTCCCTTCTAACTTGGTCCGCTTGCCTGAAGAGATCCTCGATGACGGTTTCATCCCGCTCTTCCAGCAAAGCGATGATTTGCCGCCTGGTCAGCATAATAGGTTCACCCCCGATCTTGATTGCCTGATTGAGCCTTCGTCCCCCGAAACGATCATCTCTCACCACGAAGTTCACGAAGAACAGGAAATGTTGCTTTCGTGTGTTTTCCCAGTCCTTCGTGTGACTTCGTGGATGAAGAAGTGGTCAAAAGGCATGCGCGTTATTCTTGAACGGCCTCTAAAAATAGAGATCCCGCGAACCCTGTTCAATCAGCGCCAGCCTCTTTTCCGTTACCTGCCTCACCTTGGTGTTATGGATGAGCATGAGGTGCTTGTTGATGGTCTCTTCGCCGATGGTTCGCGTTGTTTGGCTGGCGTAGTCGAGCAGAAATTCCTTGAAGGTGAGAATCGCGTTGGGCTGGCAGACATCCTGGATCTGACCGGTCTTGGCCAGCGCCATGAAGCGGTCTCCGGTTCGTCCCTTGCGGTAACAGGCAGTACAGAAGCTGGGAAGGTAGCCGGAGTCGCAGATGCTGGCGATGACATCGTCCAGGCTGCGGTCGTCTTCGATGTTGAATTGGTGCCGTTGTTCCTGCCGACCCTCGTTGTTTTCCCGGCAATAGCCGCCGACCCCCGTGCAGGAACCCGCGCTCAGCTGAGAGATCCCGACCGAGACGAGCTCGTCCCTGAAATCCGCGGTCTCCCGGGTGGAAAGAATCATCCCGGTGTAGGGCACAGCCAGCCGCAGGATGGCGATGATTTTCTTGAAATCGACGTCGGAAACGAGGTGGGGAAAGGTTTCCAAGTTTACGCCACGGGCGGGTCGGAGTCGCGGTACGGAGATGGTATGCGGTCCAACCCCGAACACCTGTTCGAGATGCAGGGCGTGCAGTAGGAGTGCAAGGACTTCGTATTTATGGTCGTAGAGCCCAAACAGCACGCCCGACCCGACGTCGTCAATCCCTCCCTCCATGGCCCGGTCGAAAGAGCAGGTATGCCAATCATAGTCGCTTTTGGGTCCGGAAGGATGCATTGCGGCATACGTTGGCCGATGGTAGGTTTCCTGGAACAGGATATACGTCCCGATTTTGGCTTCCTTCAGCCGCCGATAGTCCTCCACGGTGGTGGCGGCGATATTCACGTTGACCCGACGGATGTTGCCGTGTTTGACCTTCACCGAATAGATGGCGTCAATTGCCTCGAGGACATATTCGATCGGACATTCCTTGGGATGCTCGCCGCACTCGAGGGCGATGCGCTTGTGCCCCATTCCTTCGAGCACCGCCACCTCCCGCTTGATCTCGTCCCTGTTCAAGCGGCGCCGTTCGAACTCGTTATGGCGCCGATAGCCGCAGTAGACGCAGTTGTTGATGCAATGATCGCTGATATAGAGGGGGGCAAAAAACACCAGCCGTTTGCCGTAGATCTGTTCTTTGATTTCCCGGGCGGTCTGGAAGATCTTCTCCAGCAGGAAGGGGTCTTCCACCTGCAGGAGCGCCGCCACTTCTGCTGGCGTGAGACCATCGGCGAGGGCTGCCCTGTCGATAATCCGCGTCACTTCCTCGTGAGAGTATGCGCCTTTTGACCCCTCCAGCAAACTCACAATCTTCTCATGATCGATGAAATCAGCCTTGTTTGTAGCCATGCCAGTCTCCTCTCGTGCGTTGATGGAATTAGAACTGCCACCAGAGCCTTCATCTGGCTCCATTCCTGTCTTGCCGAGGCAACTCGGACAATTCAGGGAAAATGAGCGTACGTTATGTTCCACATGACCATTTTTGCTTCACTTTGGATGTGTCAACCGGTCTTCCTCGGAGCTCCAGAATGCCGGTGACGCCGTATGGGATGGATTCATCCCATCCCGAAACAAATGGAGAATACCGAATGTTATCGGGCGGTGTTAAAGCCCGCCCCTGTCGCGCAACTGACAAAAGGGCTCCTATGCGCCGGCTTCTGCCGGTGGTTCATCCAGAAGTCGTCGGGAGGCCGGGAAAGGCGCCAGCGCTCGACGCAAAATCCCGTGCATGTGGGCAATCAACACGCCGTAGTTGACGATGGGGACGCCGGCACTGGTGGCCTGCAGGATGCGGTAGAGCATCTCCTTGCGGTTGATCATGCAGGCGCCGCAGTGAACGATCAATTGGTACTGTTCGAGGTTTTCCGGCATCTCGATGCCGCTTGACCAGTCGAAATGCAGTTCGCCGCCCACCTGCTGGCGCAGCCAGCGCGGAATCATCACGGTGCCGATATCGTCCGATACTCGATGGTGTGTACAGGCTTCGGCAATCAGGACTTTGTCCCCGGGCCGCAGTCGTTCGACCGCCAGGGCGCCGGCGGTGAGAGTCTCCAGATTCCCTTTGTAGCGGGCGAAGAGAATGGAAAATGAGGTCATCATGACGTCTTTGGGGGTGTCGGCGTCTACTTGGAGGAAAGCCTGGGAATCGGTGACAACAATTCTTGGTTTTTCCACAAGACCGGCCAACGCTTTCTTGATCTCGCGCTCCTTGACCACCAGGGCAACGGCGTCATGATCGAGGATATCCCGGATGGTCTGGACCTGGGGCAGGATGATCCTGCCTTTGGGGGCCGCCAGGTCGATGGGAACCACCAGCATCACGGTATCGCCGGGCTTGATGAGGTCTCCGAGGATGGTCGGTGCCGACCAGTCCTTGGGGGCCGAGCGGATGATGGCCTGTTTCAGGCTGTCGATGCCCTGGCGGGTGACGGCGCTCACGGACAGCACCTTGATTCCCAGCGATTGCTCGAACTCAGCGGGGTCGGCTTCCGGAGTCAGGTCAAGCTTGTTAAGAACTCCCACCACCGGCACCCCCTCCTCTCCGGCTTTTCGCACCAGCTCGAACTCCCGCCCATCCAGCACCTGCCCCTCATTCAAGACCAAAATGATCAGGTCGGCCTTGTTGAGCACTCTCATGGTTTTCTTGATTCTGAGCGCTCCGAGTTCCCCAACGTCGTCGATACCCGCCGTATCGATGATGACCACCGGGCCGACGGGGAGGATCTCCATGGATTTGAAAACCGGATCGGTGGTGGTCCCTGGCACGCTGGAGACGATGGCCACTTCCTGGTTGGTGAGGGCGTTGATGAGGCTCGATTTCCCGGTATTGCGCCTCCCGTAGATGGCAATATGCAAGCGGTTTCCCCGTGGGGTTTCGTTAAGAGTGCCCTTCACTTCGATTTCCCCCTTTCTTCAGAAACTCTGTCCCGGCCACCCCGGGTCTGGTCAGCTGACCGGGCGTGAACACAGCGTTGAACTCTTCTTCCGTAAACAAGCCCGACGCGAGCAGGACTTGCTTCAGCTGCTTCCCTTCGCGGAGGGCGAGTTTGGTCGGGTCGGCCGCGGCATCGTATCCCGGGTAAGGTGTCAGGGCCGTGATGAAGGCGTGGCTTTCTTCCAGCCATTGGCGGCAGCGGTCAACGTTCGCTTGGATTCTCTGGATGCAATGGGTGGCGAATAGGTTGACGACGTTGATGAGCATTTCCAGTGAGTGGAGCAGGTTGTGGGCAATGAGGGGGAGAAAAGCCTTCAATTCCAGTTGCCTGAGCCTCATGGGCACGGCGTCCTGCATTTCGGTGCGGCCGAGTTCGAAAATCCCGGCAAACTCCGTCTCATGTTGCTGCAGCTCGGTCTGAAGCGCCGCCAGTGAGTCGCTCAGCTCCAGCACCAAGCCGAAGGCCGCCACGCGTAGCGCCGTAGGATAAACATCCCTCACCGTGTGGATGCCGAAGCAGGCTGCCTGCGGTACCTTCAGTCCCCCCAGCAGATCTTGCTCCACGCGATATTCCATATCAAGACCCCAAGGAAGCCTTTTACTTGGTCAGGAGAGCCGTCTTCACCTTCACGCCCGGCAACTGCCCCAGCTTCCCGGTCATGGCACCGACTTGGTCGGTGGAACCGTCGATGATGAGCGAGATAATGGAAAGACCGCGCTCCCGGTAGGGAACGCCGATGCGCCCCACCACGATCTCCCGGTGTTCGCTGAGAATCGTGTTGATCGCATGAGCACTTTCCTTGCGCTCCACAAGAATGCCAACGACGCCGATGCGGTTATCCGTCATGAGTATCCCTCTACGAAAACAGCCCTTTTCCCGCCAGGCGAAAAAAGGGCTGATCGTAGTTGCTGCTTCCTTGAAATCAGGCCAATCCCTTTTTTCGCGGAACTTTCACTCTGACCCTCCAGGGGAGCCCCGGCCCCCCTGTCAGGAATGAGACCACTGCTAGATCCTATGCTGTTGAATTACGGTTAGTCCTTGTTCACTCCCCTTGCCGTGTAATGGGTGTGGAGCAGTTCATGGGACTTGTGTCCCAAGGGTTCCTTCAGAAACTCGGCATAGAGTTCGTTTACCGCCGGGTTCTCGTGGGATTTTCGCAAGGCCATGCCCCGGTCTTCCTCGTAGGTGGCATCGATTCGCTTCAGGCGAATTTCGGTGTTGGTGGGGATGGGGGAGCCGCCGCCACCGATGCATCCACCCGGACAGGCCATGATTTCAATGAAGTGGTAGTCGGCTTCGCCTGTCCGGATCTTGTCGAGCACCTTGCGGGCGTTGCCGAGGCCGTTGGTGATGGCGATCTTCACCGGCAGTTCACCCACCTGCACGGTGGCCTCCTTGACGCCGGTCAGACCGCGGCAGTCCTTGAAATCGATAGCTTCAAGGGTTTTCCCGGTCACCACTTCGTAGACGGTCCGGAGGGCTGCCTCCATGACGCCGCCCGAAGCGCCGAAGATTTCGCCCGCACCCGTCGAGATCCCCAGCGGTGCGTCGTATTCCTCGGAAGGCAAATTAGCCATATCCAGCCCTGCCTGCTTGAACATGCGACCCAACTCGCGGGAGGTGAGCACCACGTCCACATCCTGATAGCCGCTGCTCTTCATTTCCGGCCGTTGGCATTCGAATTTCTTGGCCGTGCACGGCATGATGGAGACCACGAAAACATCAGCAGGAGCTACCCCCGCTTTCTGAGCGTAGTAGGTCTTGGCCAGCGCGCCGAACATCTGCTGAGGGGACTTGCAGGTGGAGAGATGAGGCAGCAGGTCCGGGTAGAAGTGTTCCGCAAACTTAATCCAGCCCGGGCTGCAGGAGGTGATCATGGGCAGCGTGCCGCCGTTTTTGACGCGCTTCAGCAATTCGTTGCCCTCCTCGATGATGGTGAGGTCCGCAGTGAAATCGGTGTCGAAGACTTTATCGAAACCGAGCCGCCGCAGACCGGCCACCATCTGGCCGGTAACAATGCTGCCGGGGACGGCACCGATGGTTTCCCCCACCTGGACGCGGGTGGCGGGAGCCGTCTGGACCACCACGTGCTTCTTGGGATCTGCCAAAGCCGCCCAGACCTTCTGGGTATCATCCACTTCATGGATGGCAGCGGTTGGGCAGACGAGGGAACACTGACCGCACTGGACGCACTCCATATTGGCCAGCCGTTCGTTGAAGGCGGGCGCAATGAGGGTGTTGAAGCCCCGTTCCTCGGCGGTGAGTGCCCTTACCGTCTGAATGTCCGAACAGACCGCAATGCAGCGGCGACACAAGATGCACTTGCGGGGATCACGCACGATGGCCGGGCTCGAATCGTCGATCCCGTATTCGGTCTTTGCGCCTTCGAAGCGGATTTCCTGGATTCCGAATTCCTCCGCCAGAGTTTGCAGTTCACAGTTCTGATTGCGAATACAGGTGAGGCATTCCATGGGGTGATCGGAAAGGATCAATTCGAGCACAGTCTTGCGCGCTTTGATCACCGCTGGCGTGTTGGTGCGTACTACCATGCCCTCGGTAACCGGGGTCACGCACGCCGCCATGAAGGTTCGGGCCCCCTGAACTTCCACCATACAGATCCGGCACGCCCCGATCACATTGATATCCTTGAGATAGCAGAGTGTCGGGATCTTGACTCCCACTTGCCTGGCGGCGTCAAGTATCGTGCTGCCTTCTTCCACCGCAACTTTTATGTTATCGATTGTTAATGTCGTCATCTGGCTTTCCCTCCAACATCCTGTGGGTGAGCATGGTTGCTACCGAGTTCACTTCTGCAGAATGAACGAACTGGGTCATCGGCATCATCGACACCTTCATCCCATCAGGCTCCGTTCCCGTTCTCGAATTCGCAGACCTTTGCATCGCACACATGATCCTTGATGTGTTTTTCGTATTCGTCGCGGAAGTAGCGGGTGGTGCTCAGGACGGGGTTGGGAGCGGTTTGGCCGAGCCCGCACAGCGCCGTGCTCTTGATGGTGGTGGCCAGCTCCTGGAGGAGCTCGATGTCGCCTTCCCGTCCTTTGCCCGTGGTGATTCGATCGAGGATTTCATACATACGTTTGACGCCGATCCGGCAGGGCGAACACTTCCCGCAGGACTCATCGACGCAGAAGTCGAGGAAGAACTTGGCAATATCCACCATGCAGGTGTCTTCGTCCATCACGATCATCCCGCCCGAACCCATGATTGCCCCGAGGGCACCGAGGGAATCGTAATCGATGGGGGTGTCGAGATAGGCCGCAGGGATACAGCCGCCCGAAGGCCCACCCGTCTGGACGGCTTTGAACGCCTTCTTCCGGGGAATGCCGCCGCCGATCTCAAAAATGATCTCTCGCAGGGTAATCCCCATGGGCACTTCCACGATGCCGGTATTGTTGATCCGTCCGGCCAGGGCAAAAACTTTGGTGCCCTTGCTCTTTTCCGTACCGATGGAGGTGTACCAATCGGCACCTTTGAGGATAATGGGGGAGATATTCGCCCAAGTTTCCACATTGTTGATCACTGTGGGCTGTCCGAAGACCCCGGTGATCGCAGGGAAGGGTGGTCGCGGACGAGGTTCGCCACGGCGGCCCTCAATGGAGGTCAGCAGGGCGGTCTCCTCACCGCAGACAAAGGCGCCCGCCCCGATGCGGATCTCGATGTCGAAATTGAAAGCGGAGCCGAAGATGTTCTTGCCCAGCAATTCGTGCTCACGGGCCTTCTTGAGGGCGTGACTGAGCCGCTCGATGGCCAGTGGATATTCCGCCCGCACATAGACGAAACCTTGTTCGGCGCCGATGGCATAACCGCAGAGGGCCATGCCTTCGATGACGCTGTGAGGATCGCCCTCAAGCAAGGAACGATCCATAAACGCTCCGGGGTCGCCTTCATCTCCGTTACAGACCACGTACTTGGGAACTCCCTTGGCGGCAGCCGAAAAGGCCCACTTCATCCCGGTGGGAAAGCCGGCACCGCCCCTTCCACGAAGGCCTGCTTTTTTGACTTCTTCGATAACGTCTTCAGGCCTCATATGCCTCAGGGCTTTGCCCAGCGCCAGGTAGCCGTCCCT
Source organism: Syntrophobacteraceae bacterium (assembly GCA_033812955.1). Taxonomy (GTDB): domain Bacteria; phylum Desulfobacterota; class Syntrophobacteria; order Syntrophobacterales; family Syntrophobacteraceae; genus JADGQM01. Next base: position 9,833 of record JAPXSS010000095.1, read on the forward strand.
GGCGATGTACTCCTCGATGGACAGCGGATCGATATAAATGGTGTTGCGCAGTACGATTTTCTGCTGCTTCTTGAACAGATCAATATCGTGGACGCAGGGTGTCGGCTCCTTGGCGCCCGGTGCCCGGTACAGCAGTCGCGCTACCGGGGTGCCTTTGAGTATATGTTCTTCGACGATGGCATCCGCGTCTTTGGGACGCAGGCGGCGATAAAAGGTGGCATCGGGATAGACGATGGCTACCGGCCCCATGTCGCAGGGTCCCATGCATCCGGTCAGGACGATCCTGACCGCATCCGTGATGCCGTGCCTGGCGAGGGACTCCTTCATGGCAGCGACGACTTCACCGCATTTCGAAGAGATACACCCCTGCCCGCCACACATCATGACATGGGCCTTTTCCGTGGCTGATGGTTTCCCTTCCCGGATCTTGAGTACTTCCTGCATGCTCGTGCGAATCTGTTCGAGTTCCTCCAAAGACTTCATTCTCTTACTCCTTCTCTCCCGAACTTCAGCTTCCAACATGAAAACGAAAGCATCTTGGGAATATGGTGTCTGGGCACGGTTCGCTGCTAGGGATATTGCTCAATGACCTCGGGCACCTGATCGAATTCCAGGCGGCCGTGGACATCCTTGCCATCGATGATCATGGCCGGCGCCAAACCGCAGGCCCCGATGCAGCGCACGATTTCGACGGTGAAGCGGCTGTCCGGGGTGGTTTGACCCGGTTTCACGGCAAGCTTCTCACGGATGGCTTTCAGAACGATTTTGGTGCCCTTGACATAGCAGGCGGTGCCGGCACAAACGCTGATCTTGTGCCGTCCCCGGGGAATCAGGGAAAAGAATGCATAAAAGGTGGCGACGCCGTAGACGTCCTGGAGCGATACGCCGAGCCCATCCGCCACCTGAACCTGAGCCCACTTGGGCAGATAGCCGATGTGCTCCTGTGCCTTCGTCAATACTTGAATCAACCCTGACGGCTGTCCCCGATAGGGTTCGATGATTTTCTTCAGTCCTTCCATCAGTTGAGCATCTGTGCAACCACTCTGACAACTCTCCATGGCCTTTTTCTCTCCTCACCAGAAATGAGTGTGAATCAGCGGTTTCGTATGTTCTCAGCTCTGACCTTCATGGCATCATGAAGACTTAAGCACGCATTGCCCGACGTTCCCCTGGTTCCCAACCTGGAGTTTGAGAACCGAGGGAATGAACCAAGCGAACCTGGTACTTCCTGGTTTGGTCCCACCTCCTTCCTGTACGCCTGTGAAACGCGCCCTCCAGACCTCTCCACTGCCCGTTTTCCGTAATCCCTGCTCTGAAAAAGAATCGGCTCATTGCGGATTAGCGCGATAAACCGCCAGGCCCGCCAGGATTCGACAGCCGTCATTCCGGCATGCTTCCAGCCGGAATCCATTGCTGCTAGCTGATTAAGGAAAGCTGGATTCCGGATCAAGTCCGGAATGAAGGCTTGAAAGTTCAGCCAACTTTCACGTCAATCCGCGATGAGCCAAAGAATCTTTGAAAAAGAACAAATAGGCAAGAAGGCCGGCCGGGGGACCCCCTCAGCCTTCTTGGCTTGGATGTACGTAACAGCGTATACCGCAATATGGATATCGTTACTGTGCGCAGTTCGAAATTGCGCACAAGGTGGATGTGCTATATCTCACAAGCAAGTGAAAGTCAAGACGATTCTCGATAGTTATTTCTCCTGACAGGCCTGTGGCGCTTTCACCCTTGCAGAGTGAAAAGATTGATCTCGTCGAGGTACTGATTGATACGATCAATGAATTCAGACTGTGATTTGACGCGGAGCGAGCGGAGAAACGAGGTGATCATGCGGGTGAAGAACACCTCCAGGAGAATTAACCACCGTCCTTCGCTGTTTTGTTCGTCCAATTCGAAGCGGTTTGGATAGTCTTTGAGGGCTTTTATGCTGGTCCTTGAGGAAGCGGCAACGCCGGTGCCCGGTACAATCCTGATTCGCCAGGTTGAGGGATAACAGGCATCGATGGTCTTCAGGAAATTAGCAACCTCGCCCTTTTCGCTCTTGTTGTGAACCTGGGCGATGACGCGGCCATCGTGGAGATCGATACCTGCTGTGAGACTGACCGTAGTCAGTCGCATTTCTTCGTGCCTCTTGAACCACAAAGGATGTGAGTCTTGTTCAGGGGCAAGGTCCGCGACAAGATCGAAGCCCTCGTTGGCCATCCCTGATTTCCTGCCTTCCCGCTCCGGGTCGTCGGTGGTTGGAGGTGGACTGTTCTTTTGGAAAAGCTGGACCTTTTTGGTGACAAGCAACAGTGAAGTGGTGCCCTCGCGTGGTGCAAGAGACTCTTTATCGAAATAGTACGCAACGTTATGGGGACAGTGCGAGGATTCCTTGATGATTCTGCGAATGATGTACTTCGGGGCGTTCTCGAGGCACCCATGGCCAGCGCGGAGCGCATGGCTTCTGACGTGCGCAGTTAGCCGGCTGAGGGTCCATATCTCAGCCGGATAACCGTAGTTGCTCGGCCTGGAGCAGGCAAGCTGCATGACCCAGGCACGTCCTTCAGGGGTCACCGAGCGGGGACGTCCCGGCCGTACCAGATCATGAATCGCGGTCTCGATGCCTCCCGACAATGCTTTGTCTATACATAATTGAACCGTAGGACGGCTGATCCCCTCGCTGCGGGCGATAGCCTTGATAGCTTCCCCACGAGTGTATCTCAACAGCACCCGCGCACGAACGATGGTTGACCGGGAGCTGTTTCTCGAACACAGAATCCGTTCCAGTTTCCGAACTTGTTCTTCACTTAAGACGATAGCTTCACGTCTCCGAGTGGCTTGCATACCGCGCTCTCCTGTAATGCTGGTGATCATTCGGTCCGGCGGGTCTGTCTCCGGTGTTCTCACCGGCCAGAGCAACAATTCTTCCGGGCTGGGGACGCCTATCCGGAGCCACAAAACAAAAAAGGCCAGCATCGCGGCTGGCCTTCCTGACCAAGTTCTCGGTCACAATACTTCGCTGATTGGGTGGTTCAATGAGCCTTTTGACTCAATTCCTGCATGACAACCTGGCAATCGGGAGATCCTGACTCCCATTTTCAGAGTATCTATAGATGACCTGTTGCCCCTCAGTCAAGTGAAAGAGAGACCGGCGGAAGCGCTCGGGTCAGCCTCCTGGAGACCAGGCTTTGACCTGACAAAAGGCATGGGATGTGGTAGAGAGATTCTCTGCGCCAGTGAATTTCATGGTCGGAATAATCCCGATAGAAAGAACTGACTATGCCAACGATCGAAGACGTTAAGCAGTATCTCCGGGAACGAGGCATCGAGGTGTGGGAGTTCGAGGAGCCGACGCCCACTTCGGAAACAGCGGCCAGGGCGGTCGGATGTTCGGTGGGCGAGATCGCCAAAAGCATTCTTTTTATCATCGGGGGGACTCCGGTAGTGGTGGTGACCTCAGGGGATGTGCGCGTTAAAGGGTCGAAGCTCAAGCAGGCCGTGGGCTTTACCGGCAAGGCCCGGTTGCCTGAGGC
>JAPXSS010000096.1:0-13225 GCA_033812955.1 Syntrophobacteraceae bacterium
GAAGTGACAGCACCCGACTCGTTCTCCTGCAATCATCGACCCGCTGATGGGCTTGATCTCCAACAGAGTGCCCACAATAACCCGCAACGAGATGAAAAGCCAGTCTTGGAAATTGATTCCGAAACCTTTGGAAAAATGCTACACAGGAACGCAAAACGTTGGCAATGAGCTATATGAAGAAAGTGAGACGCTGAGTGACTTCAGGATGTCCTTTGAGAGCCGTGATTTTTGATTGCGACGGTGTTCTGGTGGATAGTGAACCCCTCCACTACAAGGCTTTGCAGCAGGTATTGACACCCCTCGGAATGGGACACACGTATGACCACTATCTTGAGCGCTATATCGGCTTCGACGACCGGGACGCCTTTCTTGAAGCGTTCCGGGAGGGCGGGTATTCCCTCGACGAACCGACCCTGACGCGGCTCATCCGGGCCAAAGAGGAGCTGCTCCAGGACATCATCGCCCAGGGCATTAACAGCTTTCCCGGCGTGGTCAGGCTGGTGCGGGACCTGGCAGGGCACGGCATCCCCCTCGCCGTGGCGTCGGGAGCTCTTCGCCGGGAGGTGGAGGGCTTTGTCGAAGCGCTGGGGCTTGCCGACTTCTTTCCAGTAATTGTGGCCGCCGATGACGTGAAGAAGAGCAAGCCTGACCCCGAGACCTATCTCAAGGTCCTGGAACGGCTCTTCCAGCTCGGTCTGCTGAACAATAGCCAAGCTGAACGCTGCGTCGCCATCGAGGATACGCCTGCCGGCATTCAGGCTGCCAAGGGCGCCGGGCTCTACGTGGCCGGCGTGACCAATTCCTTTCCAGCCGAGCAGCTTCAGGCGGCGGATCAGGTGGTAGCAAGCCTGGAACAGGTTACTGCCGACAGCCTGCAAGGCTGGTTTCGCGGGAATCACCCGTGCAAGGGGGTTGCCCCCGTTGCATGAAGGTCTTGCTTACGCAGGCTACTGTTCTTCCTGAAGGGGATGATGTGTGAAGGTCGCGATAACGAGTCGGTCTTCTCGGACTTTCAGCTATTTTGCTCCGCAATCATAGACTGTCTGAACAAGACGCGGACGGAGTACCGAAGTGAACTCGACACACTTCTCAGACCCAAATTTCAGTCATTCAAAAACGTAACATTCAATCCTTAACGAGTATGCTACGAGGCGTTCTACGGGTTCAAGCTGGCGCGGTCCAACCTCGAACGAGCGATCGGCGGTCCGGTTGACGACAGCGGGCGGCCGTAGAGGCGGTCAAAAGGGCGAAACTCGTGAAGTGGCCCCTCAAGAAGCCTGCACTCATGCACGAAGGCACCCCCAGAAACACGAGCGAGTCATTGACTGCTCCGGGTCATTTTGCGACCGGTTGCCCTTGGTACAGGTCCACACAAGAAACTGTCCATTAAGCTGCCTCCTTGAGGGGCTCAGCATAGGCCATGACTTTTGCCATATGAAGAGCCCGTGTTGGTCTACCACTGAAACTCTGTCGCTTGTGGGCCCCCTCGCCGGCTTTATCGGGGTGGCTTGTCTTCGATCCGGGTAAGATATCGCCTTTCGGGCACTCCTGGATCGACACAGAGTGCCGGAAGGCCAATTTGCAACGAACTCCCCTTCGAGGCGACCATCATGGTGCAGCACCGTGGTGTTTCCTGCCTTCATATCTCCCGAAATCGGCACAAAATTGGCCTTGACAGAAGCCACAACACCTGCTAGCCAAAAGCCCTGAAAAAGTGATTTCCCATCATTTTCCTATCACCAAACCCTGAAAAAGCGATTTCCTATCACCTTGGATAGCGGCTTGAATGTGGCGTGTAAGAACGGGGGCTTAAAATGAAATATGCAAAAGTTTTGGCAATTTTGTTTCTGATTTTTTCCTTTACACTTTGCTCGGGCATTGCCTTGGCAGCGAAGCCTGGCATCAAGATCACCAGTGTTTCCGCTTATGGGGATACGAACGGGTATGTCATAGGGAAGGTGGTAAATTTAGCCAAAAAGTATTACGCCAACTACAAAGTGGCAGGCTATATCCAGGTGGATGACAACATCTGGACCAAGCCGACACTGGCTAATCCCTTAACGGAAATCAAGTCCGACAGCACCTTCACTTTCGACATTACAACCGGTGGCTGCGATGCGTATGCTTTCAAAGTGTTTGCCTATCTGGTTCCGGCCGATATTGACCTGGAAACCATCAAGTGTTTCCCGTGTGGTATCACTTTTAAGCCGGAACAGGCGATTGCAAAAGCGATTAAAAGCCGTACGCCCAAGAAAAGGGTTATAAGTTTTGCTGGGCGTAAGTGGGATGTCAAAAGAAGAGATTGTCCGTCCGGACCGGGCGGCAATTATTTCGGCAATACTTCTAAAAATGTCCAGGTCACCAAAAAAGGAGGACTTTATCTGAGAATCAACCAGGGAGATGGTGGAAGATGGAACTGCGCTGAGGTGATTCTCAAAGAGTCGCTAGGCTATGGTGTGTACCGAATTGTCACAAACAGCCGGGTTGATGAGCTGGATAGCAATGTTATTTTGGGTCTCTTTACTTGGGATACAGAGGCGTGTGATTTTAATAATAGGGAAATCGATTTTGAGTTCGCGCGCTGGGGCGATGACGCCGAATATACGAATGCTCAATATGTCATTCAGCCGTGCGATGCTTGTCCTGGGTGTGCTGACAACTGTGAAAGGTTCCGGGTTGATCTCGCGGATGATGATAAATTGCTCACACAATTCCTCATCTGGACCTCGCAAAAGGCTCATTTTATGACTTTCAAGGGAAACTATCTGAAAATTCCTGAAGGCATAACTCCTGTTCATGAGTGGGTTTATTCCGGAGTTGATCTCCCCGAACCTGGGAAAGAGAATTTCCGGTTCAATCTCTGGCTTCTCGGAGGCAACCCACCTAGAGATGGAAAGCCGGTTGAGGTTTTAGTAAAAGATTTCTCCTTTTCCCTCTATTCCGAAAAACCGGCCATTACTATTGTTGAGACAGGCGGTGGTTGGGCGTCGGGAACTATGACCGGCAATCCAGACTTGTATCAGGTCGAGATTTACATAAAGGTCAGGGGAAAGTGGTGGACCAAGCCTTATTGGTCCGACCCTTTAACCCCGATCAATTTCGATGGAACTTGGAAATGCAACATCAATACTGGCGGTGTTGACAGAGAAGCCAGTCAAGTCGCGGCATTTCTGGTTCCGAAGGGATCTACAGCCCGGCTTGCGGGAGGACACGTTGAAATCCCTGCGGAGGTTTTTGCCGATGCGGTAGCGTATGTTTATTTTGATATCAAATAACAAGTGTAGCTTTGTAACTGTTCAGGCTCCTGGGGCAATTAGTGGATGAGTGAAGGCCGAGGCGCTCCTTTGAAGGCGGCTTCCATGAGGTCACAGAGAAAGTGGAAGGGGTTCCTGCCTTGAAGGCGGCAGGTTCTTGTGACAGTGAGGATTCTCTCAGTGAATTGCTCACCATTCTCGGACTGGTTGCCAAAGCAGAGCTTTCTCCACTGGACTGCCGGTCGAACCCCTCGTTCTGCAATATTGTTGGTGGGCTCTACTGAAAACCTCCCCGAGGACTGAGCGCAAGACCTTGGCTCCCCGGGTTGCCGCAATGGAAGAGTAGACCACCACCAGGGAGACAAAGACCCAAAGATAGCGCCGGTCTCCCTTGCACTTCCAGCCGGTCTGGTCGATTTTGGGATTATCTGCCTGAGAAAGGGCTTGCCTTGCTTCCTCCGCCGCGAGCTCAAGCTCGCGGGCTCACCCGCTCGATGCAGTTGCAGACACTGCCCAGGCAAAGGTTCAACCCAAAGAGGGTATTCAAGATCTCGGCGATGCCTCTTCTGCTGATCTTGTGCTCGGAAGTGAGATAGGCAATGCTCCCATGCACACGGGGACCGAACTGAGTCCGGGCCACTTCGTCAGGAAGCCGTGCCCTTCTTTTGTGCTCGCAACTGCATCCCGGTTCATGGCAACGGTGCTCTTCCATGATGGGCTTTATCTCGGGAAGCTCAAAAGTCTGGTATCTCTCGGGCTTGGATGTCTCTTCACAACTGTTCGGGTCAAGAGAGCTGCTGCACTTCTCGCAACTGGGAGGGTAATGGTCATGAAATATGTCCATTTCTTCAGGAGGGAGCAAATCTCTCTTGTGGCCCTTGTGCCCTTTCTGGCCTCCTGGAGAATGGGAAGATTTCTTCTTCTTGGGTTTCTCAACCTTTGGTCCGTCGGTTGAGGGCGGTTTGGAAGAGTTACTGGAATTGGTCGTAAGGGAAGCGATCATTTTATGCAGGTCAAGGACTTGCCGGGCAAAGGCTGTGATCTTGGCATCCATATCCAAGAGCGCCTTCGCAACGGCTTCTCTGCCCGCCTCGTAGATGAGCTCCGCTTCCCTGACGTCCATAAATCCTCATCGACTCGTAATCTGACCAATGCGGTTCGTTCATTCCATTGAACCTTCCCATATCAGATTCCGATGAGGATGTCCCGTCCAAAGTGGAAGCTTGGTAAGAATTCTACCCCCTGAACAGTTACGGTTTTCGAGGAGAGGATGATCACCGTACCGGCAAAAGAGATTGCGAGCTGCCTGGTGGCGTTGCAGTAATCTGCCAGAATGCGGATCTTTTCTACTTCACCGGCAGCGTTCAGGATGCCTATTTTGTGGTGCCTGCTACCGGGGCCCCGGTGTTGCTCGTTCGGCGGGACGTGGAACGGGCTCGGGAACAATCGCCTATCCGTCCCATTATCGCGCTGGGGAGTGTCAGAGAACTCCTGCCTGCTGATTTTGAGGCCTGTGGCATGGACTCGATCAAGCAGCTGGGGCTGGAACTCGATGTCCTGCCGACCAATACCTTCTTCTTATTCGACGAGAAGCTCTTCCCCCACCAGCAGGTGGTCGATATCAGCAGTGCCGTCCGGAAGGTGCGGATGGTGAAATCACCCTGGGAAATCGAGATGATGTGCAAGGCTGGTGAAATCTCGCGGGCCGTTGCCGAGGCGGTGCCAGTGACGCTCCGGGAAGGGATGACGGAGCTCGAGCTCAACATCGCCCTGGAAACCGTGGCCAGAAATGCAGGTCATCTCGGTCTGATCCGCCTGCGCGGCTTCAACATGGACATGTACTTCGGCCATGTGCTCTCAGGGCCGTAGGCGGCCACTCCCGCCTACGGCGACATCGTAACCGGTGGGCGGGGCGTGAGTCCGGCCTTCGGGCAGGGAGCAAGTGAACGGCGGATCCGCCCCGGCGAGGTGGTGAGGCCGGGCACGATTGCCGGTGAGATATACGCTCTCGTCTGGCGGTGGGTTGAAGAGACCGGGCTGGATCCATGGTTCATGGGACGGGCCGGATCTCATTCATCGGGCATGGCCTGGGAATCGAAGTGGATGAATGGCCATTCCTCACTCGGGGGCAGAAGCCGGCACTTGAAGTAGGCATGACCTTCGCCGTGGAGCCTAAATTCATCTTCCCCGGATTGGGCATAACCGGCCTGGAAAACACTTACCTAATCACCACCAGCGGGCTGGAGTCTCTGACCCTGGCATCAGAAGAACTCTTGCTCATCTAACAAGAGCTTGAGCAATACGAAAGGGTTGGCAACCATTGCTGCCAACCCGCTGTTTCCCTGGGGATGCCGAAGCGGGGACTCGAACCCCGACAGGCGTACGCCCACTAGACCCTGAACCTAGCGCGTCTACCAGTTCCGCCACTTCGGCATTCAAAAACCGTTGCAAACAAGATCATGGAATACTATGATAAACTGGTTTCGGTGTCAAGGCCTAATTTATTACATGAGGAGGTTCATTGATCCTGCATGGAAGTTTTTGTAGGAGTTGAAAATATTCAAAGGTCGCTCAAGAATCCGGTGCTGACCATCGGCAATTTCGATGGCGTCCACCGAGGCCATCAGGCTCTTTTTCAGAAAGCCAGGGAATGGGCCTGTGAAGTTGGCGGTGAGTCGGTAGTACTCACCTTCAATCCTCATCCTCTCCAGATACTGGCACCTGATCAGGGTCTGCTTTTTATTACCCCTCATGAGCGCAAACTCGAGCTCATTGCCCTAAGTGGGATCGATGTCGCTATCGTCGTGCCCTTCAGCACCGAGTTTGCCCGGATCTCTGCCGCTGATTTTGTCGAGCTCCTGCTCGTAGACAGAATTGGCCCCAGTGCTATTGTGGTTGGCGAAGGCTACCGTTTCGGTTGCGGCCGTGAGGGTGATACGCACTACCTGCAACAGATGGGTAACCGCTATGGTTTCAAGATTGCCACGGTATCGGGAGTTCAACTGGACGGGACCATGGTGAGCAGCACTCTCATCCGCCAGCTCATCCAGGAAGGCAACCTGCGGGAGGCCAACAGGCTGCTGGGCCGTCCTTATGAAATTGCCGGGTTGGTGGTCCCCGGACACCAGCGAGGAGGCCGGCTGCTCGGCTTTCCCACTGCCAATATCAGCATCTCCGGCCAGGCGCCACCCAAGCTTGGGGTCTATGCCGTGCGTGTCAAGGTGGGAGACGCGACCTATGGTGGGGCTGCCAATGTAGGGAATAATCCCACCTTCGGTGGAACCGTGCTGAGCATTGAAGTCTTCCTGTTCGATTTCCACGAGAACATCTATGACCAGTACATCAGAGTCTCTTTCCTGGAGCGCTTGCGCGATGAGAGGCGATTCTCCGGCCCCGATGAATTAGCCTCCCAGATCCGGAAGGATGTGGAGCAGGCGAAGGCGATTCTGAGCAGGGATAAATCCCCTCTGCTGCCGTGATCGATCGATGCTGCCGTTTCCCTGGTCTTCCTACTGCCTTGCCCGCAGCCTCAGCGCCCCTCTCTTTCCTCTCGACGCTACGGTTGACGGTCGTTGATGGACAACCTCACGCGACGTCCTTATAGTGTGGATGTGTTGATTTATAAATCCTCAGGCCCATTTTGGGCAGCGGCATATCGAGGAGGACGTCATGACCAGAGAAGAAGACAAGACACTTGAGTTATTCTGTACGGTGATTGCTCTGAAGGAGAAGAAACGAGCGCTCTACAAGGCGGCAGCTCAAAACTGTCCAGACCCGTTTGGGTTAGACTTTCACCATGTTGAAAACGGATGAGGAAGAACATCTCCGCATCACCAGTGCCATTTACGAAGAAGTGAAGAAGGGAAAAGTCCCGGCCGATGCCTGCCACTCATCCCTTCTTCAGGGTGATCCTGTAATCATTGTGCCTTATCTAACGTAAGAATTCGTAGGAGAGAGAGCATGACCGAAAAGAAAAGACACCTGGTCCGTGGAGAATGTCCGCATTGTGCCTGCGGCGATGTATCATTCCTTGCCCCTGAGACCATGCAGGAGAAGTATATCGGTCCCAAACAGGAGGTGGAGATCCTTTGTCCGAGCTGTGGCACCAAGCTTAAGGGAAAACTGGTTACTCAAAATGAGGGTTCTGGCGCCTGATTCCTCATCGAGATTACCGGTTCCCAAGCTGGGGCCTGGGGGGCCTGGTAACCAGCAAAGGCTGACTACCGTGCCACATCAAATACCACCCGGTTTCCACCTGTCAGCCTCGCGAAGCCTGCTCGCGCAGGGTTAGAGCGGAGGCGTGGCGCCCGGTTGTATCTGTGGGGAATCTCGTTGAGGGAATGGTAAGGGGGGATTTGGCTCATTGCAGCTCACACCAGTTTCTGATGAACCAGGGATTGCAGCAATTCATTGATCGGATAGGGAGGGAAGGATGAAGACACCTGCACATTGTCCTGGATGGCAAAGTTTCAGAGACCTGAAGTCATTTGTGTGCAAATGCCCTGACTGTGGGAAAGAAAAGGAAATCTTCTCCGACGAATTCAACAAGCTTCATACCTGTGCCGGATGCGGCAAAGAGATCGATTTCTCCCGCTGTACAGTGGAAGGGTCGGCTGCAAGCAAAAATCCCCGGTAGCGTCGGTGCCTTATGTCGAATCGCCTCAGCCGGGAAAAGAGCCCCTATCTGTTGCAGCATGCGAACAATCCCGTGGATTGGTATCCCTGGGGTGATGAAGCTTTTCAGAAGGCGGCCGAAGAAGACAAGCCCATCTTTCTTTCCATCGGGTACGCAACTTGCCACTGGTGCCACGTGATGGAACGCGAATCATTTGAAGATCAGGAAGTTGCCGATCTGCTGAACCGCTATTTCATCTCCATCAAGGTAGACCGGGAAGAACGTCCCGATGTCGATCATCTCTACATGGCGGTCTGCCAGGTGCTGACCGGGCGCGGCGGGTGGCCGCTTTCCATCTTCATGACGTCTGACCGGAAGCCATTTTTTGCCGGCAGTTATTTCCCCAAGTCAGCCCGTCTGGGGATCACGGGGTTCATGGACATCATCCTCCAGTTGGCGCATGTGTGGCGGTACCAGCGGGATAAAGTGCGGCAAGCGGGTGACGAGATCACCCGGATGCTGCAGCCGCAGTCTCCCCCCGGAGGAGGAAACTCTTTCGGACCGGGGGTGCTGGAAAAAGCCTACGAACAGCTCCTGATGAGCTTTGACGACCGCTGGGGCGGCTTCGGCAAGGCCCCCAAATTCCCGACCCCGCACCATCTCACCCTGCTCCTGCGATGGCACGCCCACTATCCTCACTCCGAGGCCCTCCTCATGGTGGAAAAGACGTTGGCAGCCATGCACCACGGCGGGATTTTTGACCAGGTGGGTTTCGGGTTTCACCGATATGCGGTGGATGAAAAATGGCTGGTGCCCCATTTCGAAAAGATGCTCTACGATCAGGCTATGCTGGCTATGGCCTACACCGAGGCCTTTCAGGTCACGGGCAAACCCACCTATGAAAAGGCGTCCCGGCAGATCTTTGCCTACGTCCTCCGTGATATGACGGACCCTCTGGGGGGCTTTTATTCCGCCGAGGATGCGGATAGCGAAGGGGTAGAAGGGCTCTTCTATGTGTGGACCCAGGAAGAGGTGAAGCAGGTTCTGGGGGAGGAAGAGGGGCGGCTTTACTGCCAATTCTATGACATCAGCCCTGAGGGGAATTTTGAAGAGCACCGCAGTATTGCTCACATTTCCAGGTCGATTGCCGAGACGTCGCGGCAATACGAGATGACGGCGGAAGCGCTCGAGACCCTTCTGACCGCAGCCAATCGCAAACTCTTTGCCGCGCGCGAGCAGCGCATCCATCCCCTGAAAGACGATAAAATCCTGACCTCCTGGAACGGTCTCATGATCGCAGCCTTGGCCAAAGGGGCTCAGGTTTTCCGTGATCCGCACCTGAGCCAGGCGGCGGCTCGGGCGGCGGATTTTGTCCTGACAACCCTGCGGCGGGATTCAGGAAGGCTCTTCCGTCGCTATCGGCAGGGCGAGGCGGCCTATCCGGGGTATGCAGATGACTATGCATTTGTGGTCTGGGGCCTTCTTGAGCTCTACGAAGCGACCTTCGCCATTCGCTACCTCGAAGACGCAGCAAGGATTCAGGAAACGATGCTCGATCTGTTTTGGGACGAGCAGGACGGCGGTTTTTTCTATACGGCACACGACAGTGAAAAGCTGCTGGTGCGAGATAAAGAGCTCTATGACGGCGCCATTCCTTCCAGCAATTCCGTTGCTGCGCTCAACCTGCTGCGGCTCGGCCGAATGACGGGTAATACCGCCTGGGAACAACAGGCGGATCGCCTGTTCCAGACCTTCTTCCACCTGGTTTCAGACTATCCATCGGCCTACACCCATTTCCTCCATGCCGTGGACTTTGCCCTCGGACCGAGCAGGGAGATCATCATTGCAGGAGATCTGCGTCAGGAAACCACGCAGCAGATGATCGAAGCCGTTCACACGGCTTTTCTGCCCAATCGTGTGCTGCTCCATTGGGCGCCGGGGGAGGAAACGGGAAGATTGGCAGCCTTGGCTCCCTTTGTCAGAGACCTCCGGACGGCTGCCACCGGTCAAACAGCGGTGTATCTTTGTGAAAATTTCGCCTGCCGGAATCCCATGACCAGCATTGACGAGTTGAAAGAAGCACTGCCTTTGTCCCTTGCTTTTTCCTCGCCGACCGCCTAATCTCTGAGCCATTCGTGGTGAGTGAGAACGGGTGGGTGGTTCAGGCACAAGAAGCCGGTTCTCGGCAAAGAGCACGAAGGAGGTAGAGGGGTTTTTGTGCTCTTGTCAATCTGAGCAAGGCCAGGAAAGAGTTTGATTGTCACGGGACACCTCCTACGATTTCTTCCGTTATCATATTGCGAGGCGCAAGCAGCGGGATATGAAGATCTCAGTTGTTATTCCGGTCTATAATGAAGCCCGGACAATCGGAGAGACGGTACGACGCGTTCACCAGTATGTTCCGGAGGCCGAAGTTCTGGTCGTGGACGACGGCTCAACCGATAACAGCAGCCAAGTTGCCCGGGAGGCCGGAGCCTATGTGTGGAGCCACCCTTACAACATTGGCAACGGGGCTGCCGTCAAGACGGGCATTCGCCTTGCCTCCGGCCACAAGATTGTGCTCATGGACGGGGACGGCCAACATGACCCGGCCGACATCCCAAGGATGGTAGAGGCTTCCGAAAAGTTCGACATGGTCATTGGCGCGCGAGATTTGCGGGGACATGCCAACAGCCTGCGGCTGACAGCTAACCAGATTTTTAACATCATCGCCCGCTACGCCACCAGGTTTCCCGTAAAGGACCTCACCTCGGGCTACAGACTGCTGGAACGCGAAACGGTAACCCGCTACCTGTACCTTCTACCCAACTCCTTCTCTTATCCCACGACGTTGACACTCGCGTATTTGCGAAGTGGTCGGACGCTCTGTTATCTGCCCATTCAAGCCAGGAAACGGGAAGAAGGGAAGAGCAAGATCAAGCTCTTTCGCGACGGCACCAAGTTTCTTCTCATTCTGATCAAGATCATCACCTTCTTTTCGCCTCTTCGGATCTTCCTTCCCGTCAGCTTTTTGTTCTGGGTTATGGGCATTGTGAATTACGCCGTCACCTATTACACTGCCGGTCGTTTCACCAACATGTCAGCACTGTTCCTGATCAGTGCGGTGATCATTTTCATGATCGGGTTGATCAGTGAGCAGATCACGCAACTGCGCTACGACCGGATAGAAAGGGGTGGCTGAACAATCTCCGAGGCCGCATGTCACACCCCGCGATGGTCACCAGCACTTCGATGCATCCCTGCTCGGTCTCTCCGCCGGTAAAGAACGTCCTGGTTCTGACGTCGACCTTCCCGAGATGGCAAGGTGACAAGGATCCCCCGTTTGTCCATGAGCTCTGCCGCCGTCTCGCTGAGACCTTCGGGATCATGGTGCTGGCACCCCACGCACCCGGTGCGAAGACTCGAGAAGTGCTTGAGGGGATGTCCATCCATCGGTTCCGGTATTGGCGCGAGAGTGGTGAAATGCTGGCATATGGCAGCCGGGAGGCAGGCGGAGGGATACTCGCCAATCTGAGGCGGCAGCCATGTTATTATGGTCTGTTACCATCGTTTTTTGTCGCCGAAGTATTCAGCATTGCCCGGTTGCTGGCACGGGCGAAGATTGACCTGATTCATGCGCACTGGCTTATTCCCCAGGGCCTGGCCGCAGTCGTTGCGTCGCGGCTGGTGCATGCCTCGGTGCCGATTTTGTGCACCTCCCACGGGGCTGACCTCTTCGCCCTCCGTGGACCGCTCTGGGAACGTCTCAAGCGCTTCGTGATCGGTTCGGTGAGTGGCCTCACCGTGGTCAGCCGAGCCATGCGCGACAGGCTGCTGACGATGGATAGGAGCATCAACTCGCTCCGGGTGATCCCCATGGGGGTGGATCTTACAGAACGATTCTGCCCGTCACCAGCCCCGCGCCGTGAGAAGTCGCTGCTGTTTGTGGGGAGGCTGGTGGAAAAGAAAGGGCTCAAATACCTGATCCAGGCCCTGCCACGCATCCTGGCAAAGCTCCCCGGGGTCACCCTGACCATCGTCGGAAGTGGACCGGAAGAAGCGGCCGTCCGCAACCTTTGCCAGGCGCTTGGAGTCATGCACGCGGTCCGCTTTCTCGGGGCCATTCCCAACTCGGCCATGGCGGACCTTTATCGGACTTCGGAAGTTCTGGTCTTCCCGTCGGTCGTTGCAAGAGATGGAGACCAGGAGGGGTTTGGCCTGGTGATGGTGGAGGCGATGGGCTGCGAGTGTGCTGTTGTTGCCACGGCTCTGCCTGCTATCCGTGATATCATTGCGGACGGGCAAACCGGTTTGATTCTCCCGGAAAAGGACCCGGTGATGCTGGCGGAAGCGATCCTGACAGTCCTCCGAAACCCTGAATTACGGTCCGCATTGGGCCGAAATGGCCGAGCTTTTGTATGCCAGAGGTATGACTGGCAGCATATCGCAGCGCAGTACCGGGCCTTTTATGATGACTTGCTGACTGAAGGGGCCGGCATGGCGGGAATGTGGCGTAATTATGGCGTGTATATGGAAAGGATGGCGTGATTGTGTGCTGCCAACGTCCTTCAAAGATGCTGCGAGATTCACCTGATCTGGCGACATTGAAGGATATGCGGAGGAAGCGTGACCGTGGCATTGGTCTTGCAAACAAAACACAAGGAAACCAACTCTTTCCTCCTCAAAAGCTAATCGGTCCTAGCCCCGCCGGTTAGCTTTTTTTATTCTTTGTGCTCCAAGGGGGCAACTGACCGACACTGCGGCGCTGATGACGCAAGGCGTCAGCGCACGGATTGCAGAACATGGCCAAGAAGCTAGTGGGATTAATCTGTTCGCCGAGGAAATTCGGCAATTCGGAGCTCTTTGTCAAGGAGCTTTACCGGCAGCTTGCCGGTGACTGGGAATTGAGCCTGGCAAGGCTTCCCGAGCTGGACATTCGCCCCTGCAAAGCCTGTTACCAATGCCTCGCCGGTACCATGCGCTGTCCCCAGGATGATGATTTCAACTTGGTTTTGGAGGCGCTTGCCGCAGCGGACGCCTATGTCGTAGCGACTCCGACTTATCTGCTCGGTCCGAACGCCAGTCTCAAGGCCTTTCTCGATCGGGGACTGGCGTTCTACGCCCAGCTTGAGCGGCTCTGGGGCACACCGGCAGTAGGGGCTGCCATTGCCGGGATCGAGGGCATGGAGGGCTATACCAAACTGGGGGTGGAAAGCTTCATCCGCCTGACCTTTGGGGACCTGCGGGGGGCGACGGTTCTTTATGGCGCCCTGCCCGGCGAGATTTTCCTGGAAAATGGCGGAAGGGCTGCAGCCGCGGCCCTGGCAAAGGCGCTCGTGGAGGGTCGGGAACCCGTGGAAGCGTCGGTGCCACGGTG
>JAPXSS010000097.1:0-12207 GCA_033812955.1 Syntrophobacteraceae bacterium
TACCACGGCAACGGTGCCGCATTGCGCGGCCTTCAAGGCAAAGGTCAGCCCGGCGATGCCGCTGCCGACCACCAGCAAGTCAAATTGACTTTCCATCTCAGTCCACAATCCTTAACCCGGAAGTTAACATGCAAAAGCCCGCCGCACCTGCCTTAAGCCCTCAAGACCAGTGCATCCAAAAGCCTGGCCATCTTGACAGGGCGTACTCTATTCGATATGGTCCGTCGTGTAAAGCTCGCTGGCGGCGTGGCCGTCGGGGTGGTTCAGCTCAACCTAGCCGGTGACGGCTCACCGCTGTTGGAGGCAGCCTGGCGGCAAGGACTGGTTCGCATTCATTCATGGGGCACAACCGCCCATATAAATGTCCACGCTCTTTTCGTCGTACCGGCGAAAGCAAGTATCCAGGCATTTTATGGATTGCAGCCATAGGCATGCCGGAATGACGGTTTGGAATAGTGGCCGCTTTTTCTGTAGAGCGGGACCTTTGCTATCGGTGGTTTTGGGAACCGACCGGGAAACAATCAATGAAGCCGACAACGGCAGTGCTCGCACCTCATCCTCAAAATGGTTTCGGCCCCTTCCAAGTCGTCGCCTTCGACTGCGACGGCGTCCTGTTCGACTCCAAGGAAGCCAACGTCCGCTTCTACAGTCATATTCTGGCCCACGTTGGCAGGCCGCCGGTCCGGCATGATCAGCACGAATTCATCCACATGCATCCCGTGCAGGAATCCCTGCGCTTTCTGATAGGTGAGGACCCCGCTTACGACGCCGCTTTCCAGTATGCCCAGAGCCTCGATTACCGGCAATTCAACGCCTGCCTGCGGCCTGAACCCGGCCTGGTCGCCCTCTTGAAAGAGACCCAGGCCCATTATCATACTGCCCTCGCCACCAATCGCACGGTCTCCACTCGCGAGGTCCTGGCCCATTTCCACCTCGAAGAATACTTCGATCTGGTGGTTTCAGCCTCCGACGTGCCCTTTCCTAAACCTCATCCGGCAATCATGCAGACCATCATGAGCAATTTCCGGGTTTCGCCCGAACAGGTCCTGTTCGTCGGTGATTCCCAGGTGGACGAGGGACTGGCCAAAGCGACCGGGGTTTTTTTCGTCGCCTACAAGAACTCCTGCCTGCAGGCCCACCTCCACATTTCCCATTTTTGCGAACTCGAGCCGGTGCTCTTCTCCGAACGCAGCTAAAGCCAGCAAGGGCCGGCCAGACAAGACCTGAAGGGAGGAAAGCTCGCTCTTGCCTGATCCTGCACCCCTGCCGCTGATCCTGGTGGGAGGCGTCCACGGAGACCAACACGGGTTCAGACGCACCCTGCATTTCCTCGAAACCTTTCAGCCTGATCTGGTACTGGTTGAGCTCAGCCCTTTTGGCAAAGCCTTTCGCGACCGGAATCGACGCACCCTGCAGCAGACCTTCGCCCACAATCTCCTACTAGCGGCCAGGCACGTTCACCTGAGCCACCGGGAGGCGCTCCTGCACCCTGAAATCAAGTCCGTCCGAAGACAGCTTGCTCTGCCCTTCGAATACCGGGCAGCCCGGCGTTTCGTTCGGAACACCGGAAACCGTCTGGCGCTCGTTGACTCTTCTCTTTTCAGCCGCCGGATGATCGCGCATTGGCCGGAACTGATCTCTTCCTCAAACCTCTCGTCACTCCTCCTTTCGCCAGACACCCGCCCTACGCCAGCCCAAACCTATGAGTGGGCAGCACGGCACATCTGCCAGGGACTCAACCCGCTCGCATTCACCGGCGAAAGGTGGTGGCAGACCCGCGACCCACTGTGGCAGAGACGCGAACAGTTCCTGGCCACTCGCATCCGGTCGGCCCTGAGAGAAACAGCCCCCTCGAGGGCAGCTTATCTGGGAGGGTGGCAACACCTCACCGGCACAGGCCCCTACCCTACACTGCGCGAACTCCTTGGGCTCGATCGGAACTCCTGTTGGCTCCTGGATCGCGGCTTCCTGCAGTCCTCGTAGGAGCTCGTGCGGGAAATCCCTTTTGTCAATGAGAATCCGCGCGGAGCAGTCCTCCGGGCCCCCCGGAAACCCATAAAACGCCCCACGCTATCCACCAACTCGCAACATCAAACAACCAATGACACGAATGACTTGCTTTTTTCTGGAAACCTGCTAAGGGAAGAGCGTGAAAATTGGGATACCAGATAAGCCTTGGTCGTGCTAGGTGGGGAGCTAGCGGTGCCCTGTAACCCGAAATCCGCTTAGCGGGGCTGAATCCCCTTTGAAGGGCTTTGCTGGACAGAACGGTTTTAATTTCACTACCGATTGGACACCGCGCAACAGACGACTACGAACCCCGTCAGGTCCGGAAGGAAGCAGCGGTAAGTATCATCGGCTGTGTCGTGGTCCACTCTGATCAGGTGCTGGAAGGTGGCCGGTTTGCTTCAGTCGGTTCGACAAAGGGTGCACGGCCAGGGATTTTCCTTCGTGAGTGCGCTATCCGCGAATTTCATCCTTTATGTAAAGCTGGTTCTGACTGCGATCTTCTGGGGTGGCACTTTCATTGCGGGACGGATTGTCGCCCACGAAGTAAAACCCTTCTCTGCCGCCTTTCTGCGTTTTGCGATAGCTTCCGCCGTTCTCCTCGCTTACCTTCTCAAGACCCATAAAAGATTGCCTCCGATCAACTCCAGGCAGCTTCTGGCAGTGACCGCCCTGGGCTTGACCGGGGTCTTTGCCTACAACAGCCTGTTCTTTGCCGGGCTGAAAACGGTTACCGCCAGCCGTGCTTCGCTGATCACCACCTCCAATCCGGCCTTTATCGCTATCTTCGCAGCCCTTCTGTTCCGCGATCCCCTGCCCCTCGGGAAAGTGCTGGGGATTATGCTGTCGGTGGCCGGGGCTGCGATCGTGGTCTCCAAGGGTCACCCACAGCAGATCCTTGCAGGAGATCTCGGTTTTGGTGAACTCTGTATTTTCGGCTGCGTGCTGAGCTGGGTGGCCTACTCGCTGGTCGGCAAAGTAGCTCTCACTCGCCTTTCGCCTCTGGTGAGCGTCACCTACGCCTGCGCTATCGGCGCTCTCCTACTGGCCCTGCCGGCTTTTTCCGAAGCACTTTATCCGAACCTGACCAGCTTTTCCTGGCTGGTCTGCCTCTGCCTCGCTTATCTCGGATTCTTCGGCACCGCCCTCGGTTTCATCTGGTACTACGAAGGAATCCAGGCCATCGGGCCGTCACGGGCCGGGGTCTTCATCAACCTCGTCCCCGTAAGCGCCATCCTCATGGCTTTCTTCTTCTTGAACGAATCCCTTGATGTTTCACTCACCCTCGGGGGGACCTGCGTATTTGGCGGAGTCTATTTTGCCAACCGGGTTCGAGGGTAGCCCTGCGCGTATGAATGACATGTCATTCACCCGGGTCGGCCAGGGGAGGCCGACTCTTCCGCCCCCGTACTCAAGCAGCGGAATCAGCCCGTTACTGAATCCTTCTGAAAGCCCGGAAAGTTCAGCTTTCCTTTTTCCTGCCGACTTTCTCCACGACTTTTTCGTAATAATACTGGTTCTCTTCGAGCGCTACCGACCCTCGACGGGTCAGGTTGAGCTTCATCACGAGGTAGTTGAGCTTCTTCATCTGCTTATATTTTTCCTGGGTGTCCTGGATCTCCGATAGCAGCTGCTCGGTGGTGCGGATCTCCCGACGCAATTCGAGTTCCGGCGGAAGGCAGTTGGCATTCTTGAGAATCTTATAGGCCAGGCGAAGATCCGCCGGGAGATGACTGTCGTCTTCAAGTTCGAGAGGCTTTCCCTTGCCTGGAAGATCATCGAACTCGCCGTGTTCGATGGCTTCGCGGATACGCTCCTCGGCAATCTTGTCGAAAATGGCAAAGAGATTGCTCATATCAATCCCCTCTACAGCTTGCCCGGGGTTGGTGGTAAAATGGTGCCGATCTGGTCCCTTAAATAACCTGAAAGGAGCACCTTTGCAAGCCTCCCATAATTCAATGCCCGTTCCCTTTCCGCCCCCACGGATCTGCATCCTCGGCGCAGGCAGATTCGGCCGCCTCGCTGCCGAGCGGCTCGGCAGACGCTATCCGCAAGCATCCATCCTGGTGGTGGATGAGCGCCGGGAGAAGCTCGAAGGCATCACCCGGGATTTCGGGCTTCCCGTTCTGACCGAAGCGCTGCACCAGTTTCTCGACACACCGCGAATAGACCGGGAGACCTGGATTGTGCCCGCGCTCCCCATTCATTTTGCCTTGGAATGGCTTCTCCACGAATTGAACAATATCGGTCGCAGCGACCATCTGCCGGTACCAGCCGCGGTGCTCAACCAAATCCCCAACCCCTACCAGGCGGCGAGTGGCTCACTTTGTGCGAGCTATGCCACCTTCATCTGTCCCGATAACTGTAATGAACCTGATCAGATATGTACGATGACCAAAAGTCCGCGACCCGGGAACCTCTTCGATGTGCTCGCCCGGATTGAGGTGGCGGGCTTCCAGGTGCATGTGGTCCGCAGCTGGCAGCTTGCTCCGGGAGTCGGCGCGTACCCGGCGGAAAGCCTCAACAGGGTTCGAGACCATATTACTACAACTCCCAGAGCCTGCTGCCTGCTGGCTACGAGCTGTCGGTGTCATGGGGTGATCGACGCCTTGAGCTGGGATGGGACGGGAACGGGTTAGAGGCCGAGGAAGTCCTTCAGCCTTTCCACCACCGACCGGATCGGCTCCTTCTCAACGGCAAATCCTTGAAGCTTCTGTCTGCTTTCCGGGACATCGTCCCAGAAGACCACTTCCCCCCCGCTCAGCCTCATAACCCTCAGAATCGCGGGATAGAGCTTGTTCAGCACGTAATGCTTCGAGAGGGTCGCGGTGCCCTTCAGGTAAATATCCACCTCCTTGAAATAGATTCCGGAACCCCGGTGCAGGTGTGGAATCAACAGGACCGTTTCCACTTCCGGCAGCTCATGCCTGAACCCATCCCACTCCAGATGGCCGGTATAGTTGTCAACCTGCTGCCAGGCCATGGCACTTGGGGTATCGATGAGAAACAGCAGGGAGAGATATTGGGGCTGCCGGCCGCCACCTTTGGGTTGCGAGATCTTGCAGAGGCCGGTCAGGGGTTCGGCATCTGCCAGCGGCACTCGGAAATCGAAAAAAGCCAGCATCTGTTCTCTTTTGAAAAGCTCGACCAACTGGCGGTCCAGATCAATCATGAGCTGAGCCCTTTCTGGTAGCATTGAACACTATATCTGGGTGAGACATAACCTCACCGTTTCGACTTTTCTCTCGGGATATATCGGAAAATTGCCAATGTCGCTTTATCCTTTTCATGACCGCTCTCTTCTGCCAGGGAGCCTTTGTGGTCACCCCCCTTGATTTCCAGATGATCAGAAAGCTTTCTCGGCTTCCAGCCGTGCCGGCGAAGCCTCACCATCCGGTAGACCGCACCAATTCACAACAAAGTTCGGTCCAGCGACCGGTACTGAATGGCTTCAAGAAGGTGGTGCGGGGCGATATCGTCCTGGTAATCCAGATCGGCGATGGTGCGGGCGACTTTGAGGATGCGATGGTAGGCGCGGGCGCTCAACCCCAGCTGGCGGACGGCTCCTCCCAGGAGTTGCTCACCGGCGCTGTCCAGGTGGCAATGTTTCTTGAGGTGCCTGGGTTTCATGAGAGCGTTGGCGTAAATGCCATCCGCGGCACCGCGTTCGAGCTGGCGCTTCCTGGCGGCCACCACCCGTTCCCTGATGGCAGCCGAGGGTTCCGCCGGGTCATTCGATCGCAGATCGTCGTAGCGAACGGATGGGACCTCGATGTGCAGGTCAATCCGGTCCAGGATAGGCCCCGAGATGCGGCCCCGGTAGCGGGCAACTTGATTTGCACCGCACTTGCAGGGCCGGTCAGACGAGCCGAAGTAGCCGCACGGACACGGGTTCATGGCCGCTACCAGCATGAAACGGGCGGGATAGGTGAGCGACATGGCGGCGCGAGCGATGGTCACCTGCCCGTCTTCGAGGGGTTGCCGCAGCAAGTCGAGGATATTGCGGCGGAATTCCGGGAATTCATCCAGGAAGAGCACCCCGTTGTGCGCCAGGCTCACTTCTCCGGGGCGTGGAATGTGACCGCCACCGATCAGGCCGGCATCGGAGATCGTGTGATGCGGTGAACGAAACGGGCGCTGCACGAGAAGCGGCTGATTATTGAGCAACCCGGCGGCGCTAAACACCTTCGAGGTCTCCAGGGCTTCTTCATAGCTGAGCAGGGGCAGGACTCCCGGCAAACGCTGAGATAGCATGGTCTTACCGGCTCCCGGGGGCCCGATCAGCAGGACGTTATGACCGCCGGCGGCGGCTACCTCGAGACCCCGTTTGGCATGTTCCTGGCCTTTGACTTCTTCGAAGTCCATGCTTTCCATGAGGGCTGCATTCCAGATGGTCTCCCGGTCGATGCATACGGGAGCGATCTCCCGGGAGCCATTGAGAAACTCCACCACCTCTGCCAGGTTCTTCACCGGCACGACCGCCAGCTCATCGGCCACTGCCGCTTCCAGGGCGTTATCCTGTGGGAGGAGGATCCGG
Organism: Syntrophobacteraceae bacterium; assembly: GCA_033812955.1. Classification (GTDB taxonomy): domain Bacteria; phylum Desulfobacterota; class Syntrophobacteria; order Syntrophobacterales; family Syntrophobacteraceae; genus JADGQM01. Next base: position 6,545 of record JAPXSS010000097.1, read on the forward strand.
CGGTAGCCGCTCTGGCGGGCGTGAACTGCCATGGGAAGACAGCCGGTAACCGGCTTGACCCGGCCGTCGAGGGCGAGTTCGCCCACCAGGATCGTCTCTTCGACCATCTGCCGGTCGATCATGCCCATGGCACACAGGATCCCGACCCCAATGGGGAGATCGAACCCTGCTCCTTCCTTTTTCAGATGAGCCGGAGCAAGATTGACCGTGATCCGCTCCGCCGGGAAATGGTAGCCGCTGTTTTGCAGGGCGGTTTTGACCCGGTCTTTGCTCTCGCGGACGATGCTGTCGGGCAACCCGACGGTCGCGAAATAGGGAAGGCCTGGCGACAAATCCACTTCCACTTCCACCAACAGGGCATCAATCCCGAGCAGACTGCAGGTGTAGGTTTTGGCGATCAATAGAGTATCCTTATGAAACAGGGGCATTTCCAGAGCTTGGAGTATTAATGTCATAAATCAGGGAGGATAGCAACGACTCGGTGGAATCTATGCTCGTTAAGGATTGAAGGTTGTGTTCTGTTTCCATAACCCACGAACACCACCCGGAACAGAAAGTTGTAACAGAGACCAGCACCCACGTCCGCAAGGCCTGCCGGTTCGCACCCCCGTGACGAGCAGCACGAAAGCGCATCCATGAAGGGAATTGCCGATATTATACCTCTTGTATTTTGGGGGAAGGAGTGCGACGATTTGAGCTGCGAGTGGCTCGTGCAGGGCGAAGGGCGTTGCAGGGTGAGTCTTTTTCAGAACTCGACGGATGCTTGCAGAGCAAGAAATCTATTTTCGGCAGAGATTGGGTTTGACGCGCAATACCGTAATTATTCCAAGAACTTCGTCCATCGGATGGGTGCTTATCAGCGCTTTTTGTTTTGCCTCAATGGGGGCCCTCTCCCATGATGCGGCAGCTTCTTCCGGCTGGCTGGGAGTCGTCTTCGCCCGGGCGTTCGTCAATTTCCTCTTTGTTGCCGCTCTTGCCATTGTCACCTCGAAACCTCTCATTCTCTTCTCCGCCCCCAAGAACCTGTGGGTTCGGAGCATCACCGGCACCTGTTCCATGTTCGGCACTTTTTATGCCTTCACTCACCTGCCAATTGCCGAGGCCATCTGCATCTCCAATACCACCCCCATTTGGATGGCACTGCTGGTGTCCTTTATGGCCAGAATGGGTCTCTCGTATTCCGTGTGGGCGGGTGTAGCGTGCGGCACTATCGGCGTATTGCTCGTTCAGCAGCCGGAATTCCAGCAAGGCAGTCTTGCCATCCTCGCGGGCTTGGGAGGTGGTTTTTTTGGCGCGATTGCAGTCTACAATCTCCATCTGGTAAAGAACATCCATCCAACTACCATCGTGGCTCACTTTTCCCTGATTGCCAGCATTGCATCATTCTTGCCCATGTTGCCGTCCCTCTATGCGGCTCCCTGGGGGACGGGCTGGACGGTACCGGTTTTTCTGAAACTGATTGGCGTCGGCGCAATGGGAACGGTCGGCCAACTCGCGATGACTCGTGGCTATATCACCGGAGACCCTGCCATCAACGCTATCGTCGCTTTGGCTCAGGTGGCTTTCGGCGCTGCCTTTGACATCCTGATCTGGGAGCGTTCTTTCGATCCGGCCAGTATCATCGGCATCATTCTTATCACCTCTCCAACCTTGTTTTTCGTCGTGGAGCAAAGGTTGGTACATCAGCGAAAGCGTATTCCGACTGCAGTCAAGTGAACCCTGCTCTCGTACGAAGAGTTGCGAGTTGCGGGATCATGGTTGCCTGTCAACCGTGCTCTTTTTCGTGTTTTTCCGGGTGTCTCCAAGGAACATGAGCAATTGATTCAAACAATTCCAGCCCGCACCGAAGATCATTGTCGGTGATCCATCATAATCCTCCCTGAGATAGCGGATCACATTTTTCGAAGGGGTTCGGCAACTCCCTTGTAACCATCCCGGCGTTCCCACTGACTATAGCAGGCGAAGGCCGTCATCGCTCGCATTGTTCACCCTGACCACTGGGGAGGCGATGAGAAAACCATGAACAGAAGTACCACATGGAGGAAAAACATGAAACAGAGGAAAAGGATCATAGCAATTTTGGCGTTAGCGGTTATCCTGGCAGGGTCGCTTGGGGTATCCTCAGTGGAGGCCAAACCCAACTGCCCAATGCAGGGTTTTGGACCTCATGGCGGAATGTTCAAGGGGCTCCTGCCCCGGCTTGAGCTGACGGATTCCCAGAAGCAGGAGGTTGCCGACGTTTTGAAGCAGCATCGGGACGAGGTGCAAGGCCTTCGAAGCCAGATGATGGGGGCCAGACGGGCTCTTTTCAAGGCCGTGACCGCGAATCCCGCCAATGAGCACGCCGTGCGGGAGGCTGCTGCCAGGGCGGCTGAGTTCGAGGTGCAGTTGGCCGTGAACCGGGCAAGAGTGTTTGACGAGATCCGGAAGCTGTTGACCCCAGAACAGCAGGCCACACTTGAAAAGCTGACCAGTGAATTCGCTTCTCGGAAACACCATGGCTTTCATCACCGAGGTAGGATGATGGACCGGTGGTTCGAGAAGAGTGACAATCTCTGATCATCCCTGGCAGGGATTACGGAGCCTGACACCAGCTCATGTTCTCTGGGGGCACCCAGGGCGTGAACGGCCGCGAATCAGGCCAGAGACCGACTCGGCTTCCATGTCCGAGTCGGTCTCAATCGACCGGATGCTGCCGTCATGACTCTTCAGGACGCTGCTCTGCCGGCCTGCTCCGGTTGACTCTGACCTCTGTTCGGACTGAAGTCCAGCGAAGATCTCAGGAGAGACATTGGCCATTCAGCACCTGCCGCAGGACGAAGATGGTGTCGCCAGGGGTGATCCCACGCCGCACACCCCCTCTGATCAGGAGATCATCCAGCGGGTGGTGCAGGGTGACATTGATTCCTTCGAGATACTGGTGACACGCAATCGCTCGCTGGTTTTCGGGGTGGTTGCCAGGCATGTGCCACGGGAGAGCATCGAGGATGTGGCCCAGGAGGTTATGGTGAAAGCGTATCAGTCCCTGGCCAGCTTTTCCGGCAGGAGCTCTTTCCGGCAGTGGTTGCGAACCATTGCAGTGAGAAGCTGCTGTGATTACTGGCGTGACCGGCAGCGACACCGGGAAATACCGCTCGGCACCCTTACCAAAGATCACCAGACGTGGGTGGACCAACTCATGACCACCCAGTCTCGGGAGGCCTTCAACCAGCTGGTGGAACAAAGGGAGGCCAAAGAGATTCTCGATTATGCCCTCGAACGAATCGCTCCCGAAGACCGCATGGTGCTCTCCCTGGTACACCTCGAAGGACTGCCGATGAAGGAAGTGGCGGAGCTCCTGGGGTGGAGTGTGACCAAGACCAAGGTTAAGGCGCATCGGGCCAGACGGGAAATGCGCAAGATCATCGTCAAGCTTATAGGAGAGAGGTGGCCAACGTCATGAAAGCCGGTAATGATCGAATCGAGAAGCTTGAGGATGCTTTCAAGGCCATCCATGGCCGGGAAGGAACCGTTTCAATAAGCCCTGACTGGGACGCGAGAGTGATGCGGGCGGTCTGCTGGCAGGCTCGGCAAGCCGTCGGGAGGCTCTTTGATTTTGAAGTCCTCAACAACCTGGTATGGCGCTTTGCAGGAGCCTCCTGCCTCGTCGCGCTCCTCCTCACGGGTTATTCCATGGTCGTTGATCCGGGAATGCCCACTGAGGTCGCGAGGGCCTTTTTCGAAGATCCATTGACTATGGACCTGGCGAGTTTCCTTGAAGCCGTTTGATCGACACTTCCCGATGAGGACCTAACGCCTGTGAAGAAGTGCAAACTGATTCTCGGACTTCTGATTTTCTTCGGCTCCGGCATCCTGGTAGGGGCGCTCGGGACGACCCTCTATTATAAGCAGACTGCCGGGTATGTTCTCGGTAAGGGGCAGCCGGTGGTACGAAAGATGGTCATGCGAAAACTCGTGCGCGATCTCGACCTCACCGAGGAGCAGAGGCCCCGGATCGAGGCCATTGTCACCGAGATCCAGGCTGAGTTGGAAAAGTTCCGGGCGCAGCATCGGCCCGAACTCGAAGCCATCATCGATCGCGGCCTCGCCCGGATGCGCCCCCTCCTCTCCGGCACGCAGCAGGAGAAGCTGGACACCTTCTCCCAGCGGCTGAGGGATCGCTGGAACAGGCCGCACGGGCCAGGACATCACGGGCCAGGACATCACGGACCGGGAATGCACCATCGTGATCAGGATTATACCGCGAACGGATAAGAACCGGACTATTTGAATCGAGGTGTGTAACGTCCTTCCGGGAAACCCCAATGAAGGGAGCACACCATGATTCGAGTCGTGTTCAGCCCGGAGATCATCGATGTCCTGGACCATGAGCGATACCATCATCCGAGCCCAAGAGTTCAACGGAAGATGGAAGCTGCGTATCTCAAAAGCACGGGCATGTCCCACCGGGAGATCTGCCGGATCTCGAAAACCACTCTGGCAACCCATCTGAAGCAATATCGCAATGGCGGCCTGGAAGGTCTCAAGATATTGGGCTATAAAGGGCAACCCAGCCGACTTTTGGTTTGGGTTTAAACCGTTGAGAATAACGGTTCCCAATTGGGCTCATCGCGGATTGACGTGAAAGCTGGCAGAACTTTCAAGCCGATAGGGGTAGGGACGGCTCATCACCGCCCCTCCCTCCGAACCGGACTGGCGGATTTCCCGCATCCGGCTCTCCAGTCGGTGGTATTACCTCGTTAAGGACTGAAGTAAAGCTCGATGAGCCTCTACAAGGCTGAAAAGCCCATGAGCTTGAAAGTATGCGTTGGGCCAGCGAAAATGATCGTATCCACGGCTAATGCCATGAAGCCCTTTGCGCTTACGCAGAATACTGCGAAGACGTCGCCGTACCCATTTGTCGACCATTGGAAAGGTGGGTTTGTAACTGTGTTTGAAGTATTCAAACCATCCTCGCAGGCTCCGGTTGACATCCTCGATAATGATGGCCAGACTGCGGCCGTTACTGCGTTTGGTCTTGGAGCGAATGCTGTCTCTGAGTTTCCTCATACTCTTCGTGCAAAGCCACCGCATACCCCTCTCGAAATGGTAGCCCAGAAAGTCAAAACCTTCTCCGGGAATGCTCACGTCCACTACTTTGGTCTTATCCGGGTGCAGGGTGAGTCCTCGCTCTGCGGTCAGCCTGCCGAGAAGTTCGAGAGCCTCGCGGGCTTCGCACTCATTGCGGCACAAGATCACGAGATCGTCTGCATGGCGGATCATCTCATAGCCTGCCGCCGCCACCGGCCACATCGACCGGATGGAGGTAGAGATTGGCCAGCAGAGGGCTTATTACTGCCCCCTGGGGGGCACCTTTCTCGGGAGTCCACAAGCTCAACTCTTCCAAGACCTCTTGCCTGAGGAACAATCCGATCAATTCCAGCACCCGCCCATCGGCAATGGAGCGCCCGATATCGGCCATGAGCTGTTCGTGGGGGATGTTGTCGAAGTAGGCTTTAATGTCGGCATCCACCACATGCGTGTAGCCACTGTGAAGGAGTCTTTCTACTTCTCGCAGGGCGTCCTTGCACCCGCGACCCAGTCTGAATCCATAACTGTGTCCAACAAAGACATTCCCAAAGATAGGCTCTATCACTATCCGCAATGCTCCTTGAACAACCCGG
>JAPXSS010000098.1:0-12187 GCA_033812955.1 Syntrophobacteraceae bacterium
GCTGGAGAACCTCACCCTGGCTCCCCTCAAGCTGCAAGGCGTCCCAACAGCGGAGGCCGAGGCTGAGGGCCTGAGGCTTCTGGCCAAGGTGGGGATGCGGGATAAGGCTCGTTCTTACCCGGCAGAGCTCACCCCAGGTCAGCAGCAGCGCGCGGCCATTGCGCGGGCACTGGCCATGCATCCCAGAATCATGCTGTTTGATGAGCCCACCGCGGCCCTGGAACCCGAGATGAGCGGGGAGGTGCTCGAGGTCATGATCGAGCTGGCGAAAGAGGGGATGACCATGCTGGTCGCGTGCCATGAGACGGGGTTTGCGCGGGCTGCGGCCGACCGGATTGTGGTTATGGATCGAGGAGAGATCATCGAGACAGGGCATCCGGCCCGTCTTCTTGAACAACCCAGCCATCCTCGAACCCGAAGATTTCTGGCGGAACTCACAAGAGCGAGATCCTGTCCTTTTCCGATGTGCATGCTATAATCCAGCCTTCAGCGTCCGGTACGGCCGTGTGAGAAAACGGACAATCCTGGCGGGTTGCCGGCATTCAGGGCGCCCTGGAGGTTGGTCGGGAGGGCCACGAAGTCACCACTAGGCGGCCGCTTCTGGCGTGACCTGCTTGTGGGAGTTGGCTGGAGAGCGGAACGGGGAATGAGAGAATGAAGCAAAAGAGACCACTTGGTGCTTTCGGGTGCTTCGTGGCAAGAGTTGACGCTCCGGCTCCGGACTACAACTCAGGAGGAGCATGAGGGTACCTGTCATAGGCAAGTCATGGGGGGTTGGCCCTCTGGTACACGCCCTGCGGGGGCTGGCGTTGCTGATGGTTGGGGTATCCCTTTGGGCCTGTAATGATGTTTCCGGAACACCGAAGATCGCCGATCTACGGAAACAGGCGGTCGTTCCGGTAACGACTGCCGCTGCCATCGTCAAACCCATGCCGAGGGAATTACGCGCCATTGGCAATGTCCAGGCATCGGCAACGGTGTTCATCCGATCTCGGGTGGGTGGCGAGCTGCTTGCGGTTCATTTCAAAGAAGGAGATGAGGTAAAGGCGGGGGACCTGCTTTTTACCATCGATCCCCGCCCCCTCGAAACCGCTCTCAAACGAGCGGAAGCCACTTTGGCCAGGGAGCGGGCGCAACTGGCGCATGCCCGCAAGCAGGCGGAACGATATGCCTCGGTGGTGAAGAAGGGGTACGTCTCGGAGGAGCAACACGATCAGATCCTGACCAATGCCATGGCGCTCGAGGCGGCGGTGAAAGCGGATGAAGCAGCGGTTGAAAACGCCCGCCTCGATCTCAAGTACTGTTCCATCCGTTCCCCCATCGCTGGTGTTACCGGACAACTCAAGGTCGATCGGGGAAACCTTGTCAAGGCCAGCGACAGCGATAGTCCACTGGTCACCATAAGGCAGACCAGCCCGATTTATGTGATCTTTTCGGTTCCCGAAGCCATTCTCCCGCAGATAAAGAAGCATCTGATCACCGGACCGCTCCCGGTTGAGGTCAGCATTGCGGGAGAGGAGGAAATACGCCGCAGAGGTGAAATGGCCTTTCTCGATAACACCATTGATCAGGCTACGGGGACCATTCTTCTGCGAGCGACCTTTGCCAATCAGGATCGAGCGCTGTGGCCCGGTCAGTTCGTGAACGTGACCCTTACTCTCTCGCTGCAGCCTGATGCGCTGGTGGTCCCGACGCCGGCGGTGCAGACCGGGCAGCAGGGCCAGTATGTATTTGTGGTGACACCGTCCGCTGTTGCTGAATATCGGCCGGTGACCGTCGCCAGAGTTGTCGGCAACGAGGCGGTGGTCGATGAGGGGCTCAGTTCCGGCGAAAAAGTGGTGACCAGCGGGCAGCTGCGCCTCACCCAGGGGGCCAGGGTGACAATCGTGGCGGCCGGTCAGCCAGAGAGTCGGGAACGGTCGCAATGAGCATCCCCGGGCTCTTCATCCGAAGGCCGGTCACGACTACCCTGGTGATGGTGGGGATCATTGTTTTCGGTCTTGTCAGCTATCGACAGCTTCCGGTAAGTGAACTTCCCAATGTAGACTTTCCGACCATCCAGGTCACCTCGCGCCTGCCGGGGGGCAGCCCGGAGACGATGGCCGCCTCCATTTCCACCCCGTTGGAACGGGAATTCTCGACCATCGCGGGACTGGATTCAATGACCTCCCTGAGCGGGTTGGGGGTGAGTCAGATCACCCTCCAGTTTTCCATGGAACGTAACCTCGACGGGGCGGCCCAGGATGTACAAACCGCCATTGCCCGGGCCCAGCGGCTGCTGCCTGCGGACATGCCGACCCCCCCATCCTATCGCAAGGTCAATCCGGCCGATCAGCCGGTTCTCTATCTGGCCCTGAGTTCACCCATCCTGCCGCTGTCAGTGGTAAACGAGTACGCCGACACCCTCATGGCGCAGCGCATCTCCATGGTGAACGGGGTCGCCCAGGTACAGATCTATGGGGCACAAAAATACGCCGTGCGGGTGCAGGTCAATCCCAAGGCACTGACTTCCATGGGAATCGGGCTCAACGACATCAGCGACGTTATCGCCCGTTCCAACGTCAACCTCCCCACGGGAACCCTTTATGGCAAGCACCAGGCCTTCACCGTTCAGGCAACCGGGCAGCTTTCTGAAGCCGCCGCCTACCGTCCGCTCATTGTGGCCTATCGCAATGGTTCGCCGGTGCGTCTCGAGGATCTGGGAGAGGTCATCGACAGTGTGGAAAACGACAAAGTGGCGAGCTGGTATAATGACCAAACCGGCGGGACCCGCGCCATTGTTCTGGCCATCCAGCGTCAGCCGGGAACCAATACGGTGAAGGTGGCGGAGGCGATCCGGGAACTCCTGCCGACCTTCCTTGTCCAAATGCCGGCTTCGATCAACCTGAATGTACTCTATGACCGCTCCGAATCTATCCGCCACTCGATCGAAGACGTTCAGTTCACCCTCTGTCTCAGTATCGTCCTGGTCGTGCTGGTGATCTTCCTGTTCCTGCGGAACCTTTCGGCCACGATCATTCCCAGTCTTGCTCTGCCAGCATCCATCATCGGCACCTTTGCGGTCATGTATCTGCTGGGCTACAGCCTCAATAACCTGTCCCTGATGGCACTGACCCTATCTGTCGGCTTTGTGGTCGACGATGCCATCGTCATGCTCGAGAATATCGTTCGCCACATGGAGATGGGAAAGGGAGCCATGCAGGCGGCTTTCGACGGTTCGAGAGAGATCGGCTTCACGATCATTTCGATGACGCTGTCGCTGGTGGCGGTCTTTATCCCATTGCTCTTCATGGGCGGCATTCTCGGGCGACTGCTTCATGAGTTTGCGGTAACTATCGGGGTGGCTATCCTGATTTCGGGGCTGGTCTCACTGACACTCTCCCCCATGCTCTGTAGCCGGTTTCTGACCCCGTCCCGAACGATTCGACAGGGGCGGGTTTATGCTGCTTCCGAGCGGTTTTACGAAGGGATGCGGCAAGCCTATGAAGGCAGTCTGAAATGGGTTCTCCGACACCAACGCGCCACCCTGCTCGGCTCCTTCCTGTTCGTGATGGCCACCGCCTATCTTTTTGTCATCATTCCCAAGGATTTCATTCCAAGCCAGGATACCGGGCAGATCACAGCCACCACGGAAGCAGCTCAGGGCATCTCTTTTGAGTCCATGGTCGAGCATCAAATGGCCGTTGCCGAGGTGGTGCGGCAGGAACCGGAAGTCGAGGCCTTCATGTCAGCGGCAGGAGCAACGGGGTTTACCCCGATGGGCAATACGGGACGATTGATGATCAGGCTGAAGCCGCTGGAGGAGCGAACGCTGGATGCGGACGAAGTGATTCAGAAACTGCGCCGAAAAGTAGCTCAAGTGCCCGGGATCCAAGTCTTTCTGAGGAATCCGCCGGCAATCCAGATCGGTGGGCGGGTGACCAAGGGCCAGTACCAATACACCCTGCAGGGTCCAGATATGAAGGAGCTCTATTACTGGGCCCCGTTGGTGGAGGAAAAACTGAAAGAGCTGCCGGGTTTGCAGGATGTCAGCAGCGATCTGCAAATCAGCAATCCGGAAGTCTGGGTGACGATCGACCGAGACAAAGCCCTGTCCGTGGGGGTTACCGCTGAGCAGATCGAGACAACGTTGTACAATGCGTACGGCTCCCGGCAGGTGTCAACGATCTACACGTCCATCAACCAGTACCAGGTGATCCTGGAAGTGGAGCCGCAATATCAGATGGATCCGGCGGCGCTCTCCATGCTGTACGTGCGGTCGGCCAATGGTCGCCTGATTCCCCTTGAAACAGTGGCCAAGCTCGAACAACGGGTCGGCCCCCTGACCGTCAATCACAGCGGCCAGCTGCCCTCAGTGACCGTCTCCTTCAACCTCAGGCCCGGTATCAGCCTGGGAGAGGCCGTGTCCCAGACGGAAAGGGTGGTGCAGGAACTGCGTCTTCCGGCGACCCTGTCGGGCAGTTTTCAAGGCACGGCCCAACAGTTTCAAGCTTCCATGCAGGGCATGTGGATTCTGCTCATCATGGCTATTCTGGTCATCTATATGGTACTTGGGATCCTGTACGAGAGCTTCATTCACCCGCTAACCATCCTCTCGGGACTGCCGGCGGCAGGGGTGGGAGCCTTGCTGACGCTGCTCATCTTTCGGACGGAGTTGAGTATCTACGCTTTTGTCGGCATCATCATGCTGGTCGGGATCGTGAAGAAAAACGCCATCATGATGATCGATTTCGCCTTGAATGCGCAACGGGAGGAGGGCAAGGGCCCGGCGGAAGCGATTTTTGCAGGCTGTATTCTGAGATTCCGGCCGATCATGATGACCACCATGTCGGCTCTCATGGGTACTCTGCCCATCGCAATCGGGATTGGCGCGGGCGCGGAGGCACGGCGACCGCTGGGGCTGGCGGTCGTTGGCGGCTTGCTGCTTTCCCAGTTCCTGACACTCTATCTCACCCCGGTCGTGTATCTCTACCTGGAATCTTTACAGGAGCGTCTGCGATGGGGCGGATACTGGCTCCGTTCGCGCAAGGGATGGGCGAGCGCAGACCACGCCGCGACGCGGGAGGAAGGGATGCGCTGAGCTTGGCAGTGAGGAACGGCGCGACAACATTTGGTGTTTTCTGATCCACGAAGTCACACGAAGAAGGCGATTTTTCCTTGGGCGATTTCGTGATAGAGACCAGTGAATTGTCTGCTGATATGACCACGGTTCATGACAGCAAGGGAACAAAACACTTCGGCTGTTTGACTCGGAAGGGCTCGAAGAACAAGAAAGGGATTCTTCGTGTGTCTTTGTGGCTGAGATGAATTCCAAACGGCTTGCCGGCAGCCTTTGGAAGGGCCTTGGGCGGTGCTGATTCTTAAATGAGTGGAGATAGAAGCTTGATGTCTGAGCTGGATCGGGTGCTGGAGCAAATCGGGAGTAAGTTCGCGGTCGAGACCATTCCTCTCAAAATCGGGGAACGGGTCCTCAAGATCGTGCAGATCAAGGATTATGAGGAATTCATCCTGGACCGGATTGAAGCCGACGATCCCAATGTGACCGAGGCTCCTTTCTGGGCCAAGCTCTGGGAAGCCAGCTTCCTTCTCGCCTATTTCCTGGGAAAACAGCCGGTCAGGCCGCACCATCATCTCCTGGAAATCGGTGCCGGGATAGGTATTGTCGGCATTTACGCCGCCCTTTGCGGGCATCGCATCACCGTTACCGATATCAACGAGGATGCCCTCCTGTTTGCCCGGGCCAATGCGTTGCTGAACGGGTTGAGCGACCTGGAGATTCGGAAGCTCGACTGGAGCGATCTGGGGGAAACCTGCCGCTACGATACCATTGTCGGGTCGGAAGTGATCTACGACCGGCGTTCCTATCCGCTGCTGGTGAGCTTTCTGAGCCGCTCGCTGGCTCCTGACGGCGTGATTTTCCTTGCAAAGCACGCTGATTTGCCTGCTCCAAGCTTTTTTGAAGAGCTGTCCAAGTGCTTCGTCTTCAAAAAGACTTCGCAATCCTTGCGCATGGATGGCGAAGCGCAGCAGATCGAGCTCTTTGCCGTTCGCCACAAAACCTCAAGCAAGGCTTAGGGAACGCCGTGAATACTGCTGCTCTTGCAGTCTCAATTCCCGGCGCTGACGGGTCGGTCCCGACGGTTATCCATTTGCCGGAACATCCGCCGGGAGCTGTTGTCGTGTGCTGCCACGGTCTGCTCAGCTATAAGGACAGCCCGAAGTTTGTGGCCATCGGCGACCAATTCAGCCGCGGTGGCTTCGCTGTGGTTCGTTTTGATTTTACCGGTTGCGGTGAGTCCCGCGTGGTGCCTAAGAAGAGTCTGCTGTTCAGCAGACTGCGTGACTTGCAGCTGGTGCTCGACTTTGTCCGGAAACAACCCTGGGCGGACGGCCGAATCGGCCTGCTGGGGTCCAGCCTGGGCGGCTATCTTGCCCTGCTGACCGCCGCAGCTGATCCCAAAGGTATCAAGGCGGTGGTCTGCTGGTCGAGTCCCTTTGACCTGTCGCGGATCAAACTTGGTCTGGAGGAAGTGGATGAGCTGAAGAGCCTCTTTCCGCCGGGCTTTCCCCTGGGCGAGCCCGAAAACCTGCAAGACCTGTCACCGGTATCCGGGCTCCTGATCATCCATGGCCAGGAGGATGAGACGGTCCCATGGGCTGAGGCTGTGGCCAACTATCGCCAGGGGGGCGAACCGAAGCGGCTGCTATTGATGAAAACCGCTGATCACCGCCTGCTCGCTCCTCATTGGCGGGAGATGGCCATGAGGGCAAGTCTGGAATGGTTTCAGACATACCTTGCAGCCGACACGGCCAATTCCGCATAGACGAGGAGGATTTCAATCAGTGCTCACTCAAGCAGTTACGACCTTTGCAGTGAAATGTCTGGATATGACCGGCTACTTCGGAGCCGGCGTGCTCATGGCCCTGGAGAGTATGATCGCCCCGGTTCCGAGCGAAGCAGTCATGCCGTTTGTTGGGTTTCTGGTAGCCGACGGGAGCTGGAATCTCTGGTGCGCAATAGGAGCGACCAGTCTCGGTTCACTTATCGGCTCGCTCCTCTCCTACTATATGGGCTATTATGGCGGCAAAACAGCGGTTCTGAAAGTTGGACGATATCTGCTGCTGAACCCCCACGATTTGGTGATCACCGAAAGATTCTTCAATCGCCGGGGAGGATTGCTCACGGTTCTGATCAGCCGCTTCGTGCCGGTGGTGCGACACCTTATTTCGATTCCCGCCGGCATCGGTCGGATGCCACTCATTCCTTTCCTGGCGGTTACCCTGGTCGGGGCCACTCTATGGAATACGTTTCTGTTGATTTGTGGGATGAAACTGAGAGAGCACTGGCAGGTGGTCCAGACCTACTCGCACCAGATTGATCTGGTGGTGGGAGCGCTCCTCCTGGGAGGAGCCGGATGGTTCCTCAAATCTCGCCTTACGGCTTCCCGGGGCCATGAGGAAGAGGTGGTGAGCAAGCCCTGAGGGGAGGAAAGAAGAGGGGACACGAACGCCGTGCCCCCTCCATAATGCGACTGTTTTTCACGAACGGTTAGTCGTGTCTTTCAGAAATCTCGACCAGCACCCCGTAGGTGGCTTTGGGATGGAGGAAGGCAATCTTGGCGCCGCCGGCACCCATGCGCGGCTTTTCGTCGATGAGGGGAACCCCTCTGGATTTCAATTCCGCCAGCGCCTCCTCGATGTTCTCCACCCGGAAAGCAAGATGCTGAACCCCACCCCGGCCCCCATTCTTTTCAATGAATTTGGCAATGGGACCATCAGGTGCTGTTGATTCCAACAGCTCTACTTCGGTATCACCCACTGGAAAAAAGGCGGTCGTGACCTTTTGCTCCGCCACGGTCTCACTGCCGGCCATAGGCAGGCCGAGGACGTCGCTCCAGAACTTCTTGGCGTCTTCAACCGAGTTGACGGCGATGCCGATGTGGTCAAGTTTTAGAACCTTCATGATGTCCTCCTGCTATTTTGGGGAAATTGAAAGCAACTTACTCACGATTTGACGCATGATAGAGTAAGGATCCTGCTTGCGATCCAAAATCTCCTCTACGATATGGTCGAGCTGCCCGCTATTCTCGAGCTGTTCCCGCACGATTCGGAACAGCTCACTATGGATCATGCGCAGGGTTTCCCGGTAGGTGCGTTCACGACGCTTTTCCTGGAGCTTGCCATTCTCCTCCAGATGGGCTCGGTGTTTTTTTACCGCCTCCCACAGTTGATCCACGCCTTCATCGTTGACGGCTACCGTCTTGACCACCGTTGGTGTCCAATCGGTGGGTTTGATATGGGCATCCTGTTCCACCCGATAGGTGACCTCGGCCAGCAACTGATCGGCTCCGGCCCGATCCGCCTTGTTGATGGCAAAGACATCGGCGATCTCCATGATCCCGGCCTTCATGCTCTGAATCGCATCGCCCAGGCCCGGGACCAATACGAGACACGTGGTATCGGCGATGCCGATGATGTCCACTTCATCCTGCCCCACCCCAACCGTCTCTATAATAATAACGTCTTTGCCGAAGGCATCCAGAACTTTGACGACATCCCCAGTCGCTTTGGACATTCCACCCAGAAATCCCCTGGTGGCCATACTCCTGATGTAGACATCCTCATCCAGGTTGTGCTCGCTCATACGCACGCGGTCCCCCAGAATGGCTCCACCCGTGAACGGGCTGGAAGGATCCACGGCGATAATGCCGACGCTCAGTCCCGCTTTGCGAACGTGCCGGGTCAGTTTATCAGTGAGGGTACTTTTCCCGGCCCCTGGCGAACCGGTGATCCCGATGATATAGGCTTTCCCTGTGTGGCGATAGAGTTGCACCATGCACTGGTAGGCTCGCTCATCCTCATCTTCCAGCCAGGTGATCAACCGTGCCACCGCCGTCGTTGATCCCGCTAGGATCTCCGCCGCGTAATCTTTAGGCATTGTGCTATGCACTGCGTTCCCTTTCAGTACCTACCCGCTGATTTGATTCTGGCGGCAGGGTTTCTAATAAGGATGTGGACGAAGGCCTCGTTCCAGCATCCAGCGGTGCCCACCTCGGCCGATTGCTTTCCCCTTGCAGGAGGCATGATGCCGGTAGGAAAAGATCTTGCCGATTTCCTGATGCTTCTGCCTGGAGGAAGAATCAGGAGCATTTGTTCAGGGGGGATCGGGGAGTCTCGCCAATGTCTCAGGCGTCTCTCCCCGATCTTGGACCAACCATGGCTTGCCACAGGAACCCTCAAGGGTTCGGCAGCTTAGCCGCGGGCTTTGACGTTGTTCTGGATGAAATCCACGATTTCCGTGGTTGAGGTTCCCGGCCCAAAAATGGCCTTTACGCCAGCTTTCTTGAGACCATCGTAATCCTCCACCGGGATGATGCCGCCACCCACCAGCAGAACGTCCTTAAGGCCCTTTTCGCGAAGAAGCTCCGCTACTCTGGGAAAGAAGTAATTATGTACTCCGGAAAGGCTGCTCAGTCCGACTACGTCCGCATCTTCCTGAATAGCTGCCTGGACGATCATCTCCGGAGTCTGGCGAAGGCCAGTGTAAACCACTTCCATTCCGGCTTCCGCAAATATTCTCGACAAAAGCTTGGCGCCGCGGTCGTGTCCATCCAGACCAGGTTTTGCCACTATCATCTTGATCTTCTTTGCCATGGAAAATTACCTCCGCTGTTCAAACAGTCCGTGAATCTGAAGCCTGATCTTCTAGACAAATTCTTTGGGTCGATATTCGCCGAAAACATCGCGCCATACGTTGCAGATCTCGCCGACGGTGGCTTTCGCCTTGACCGCTTCGATGACTGCCGGCATGACATTTTCGTTGGTCTTGGAGACTTCGCGCAACTTGTCGAGGGCAGCCTTCCACTTGGCCTGATCTCTTGACGCGCGGAATTTCTTCAGCTCTGCGGCCTTTTCGTCTCCCACTGACATATCTACCTTCAGAAGACCGGTTGGAGGGGGTTCTTCCATGGTGTACTTGTTGATCCCGACGTAGACGCGTTCCCCCGATTCGATCTCTTTCTGGAACCGATAGGCGCTGTTTTGGATCTCTTTCTGGATGTAGCCCTGCTCGATGGCGACGAGAGTACCACCCATGGCATCGATCTTCTTGATGTACTCGTCGATCTCGGCTTCGATCTTATCGGTCATGGCCTCGACGTAGTAGCAACCGGCGAGCGGGTCGATGGTATCGGTGGCACCGCTTTCTTCGGCAACAATCTGCTGGGTCCGCAAAGCCACCGTCACTGCCTGCTGGGTCGGCAGACAGAGGGCTTCGTCGTAGGAGTTGGTGTGGAGTGACTGTCCTCCACCCAGAGCCGTAGCATAGGTCTGCAGGCCCACGCGAACCACGTTGTTCAGCGGTTGCTGGGCAGTCAAGGTTACGCCGCCGGTCTGGACATGGTAACGTAGCATCATGGAGCGTGGGTCTTTTGCCTTAAAGCGGTCCCTCATCACTTTCGCCCAGTAGCGACGAGCAGCGCGGAACTTGGCAACCTCTTCCAAAACGTTGGTGAAGGCGTTGAAGAAGAAGCTCAGGCGCGGTGCGAAGGAGTCAACGTCCAAGCCACGATCAACGCACGCCTGGGCGTAAGCGATGCCGTCGGCAATGGTGAAGGCCATTTCCTGGGCTGCCGTGGAACCCGATTCGCGGATGTGGTAGCCGCTGATGCTGATGGTGTTCCACTTGGGGACATTCTTCTGGCAGAACTCGATCAAATCGACCGTCAACCGCATGGTGGGCTTGGGGGGATAGATGTACTGGCCGCGGCAGATGATTTCCTTCAGAACGTCATTCTGCACTGTGCCGCTGACCTTGTCCCACGATACGCCCTGCTCTTCGGCCAGGGTCAGATACATGCCCAAAAGAACCGTTGCCGCGGCGTTGATGGTCATCGAGGTAGAGACCTTGTCAAGGGGGATACCATCGAACAGCACCTTCATGTCCTCGATGGAGTCGATAGCCACCCCGACCTTGCCGACTTCACCCATGGAAAGCGGGTCGTCACTGTCGTAGCCGGCCTGGGTCGGCAGATGGAAAGCGACGCTCAAGCCGGTCTGGCCCTGATTCAGCAGGTAGCGGTAGCGTTCGTTGGTTTGCTTGGCAGTCCCAAAACCGGCGTATTGACGCATGGTCCAATAGCGGCCGCGATACATGGTCGGCTGTACCCCACGGGTGTAGGGAAACATTCCGGGATAGCCGAGATCCCGGTCGTAATCCATCCCGGCCACATCCAGCGGGGTATAGAGCCTCTCTACGGGAGTGCCGGAAATGGTGGTGAAAACCGGTTTCTGTTCCTTAGACTTGCCCAGCGTCTTCTGAACAGGCCCTTGGTCCCAATTTTGCTTGCCAGCTTTGATCTTCTCTAATACCTTTTCATCAAACATGCTTACCCTCCTCAACACAATTTCCACACGATGCCGCCCGCTGAGGGCTCCCAACGGGTTCTGTTAAAGAAAGCACGAACTCACGCGTTCGGGCAGTTTTGGCTCACTTCCAGCACCCCCGCCGCAGGGGACCGGGAAAAGCGAACCAGAGCAGGATGAATAAAAGGAGATGGGTTAACGAGACTCTAACTGTGCTTGCCTTACCTCCACCTGTCAAAAGAGTGAATGGATCCAGGGCCCTCACAAGGTATCTCAGGAAGGTCTATAGCAGTAAGCAGGAGAAGATGCAACAGCAAACACCAGCAAATGAGAAAAATTGAACATAGTGCGGCGAGGGAGGAGCGGCACGGGCGTCTTGGTTGGGTGTATCGGATCATGGGCTCGGGCGGACCGCCGTGAACCGCTGCGGTGAAACAGCAGGGCAATCGCATGAAATTCCCGCAGCGGGGGGAGGGCCGCAACCAGACCGAGGCACGGAGGGGAATAGTTTTGCCCGGCTGGGATACGACAGCCGGGCAAAAAGGGCTCCGCCTTCGGATGATACATAGTCAATTGGCCAGGCGTTTTGTTCCTCCCTTGAGGGTGGGCACATTAAAGTCGATGAGAAGCCCAACCTTGAGGCCTGTCAGTTTGAGATAGGTGAGGATGTATGGCACAGAGAAAGCCTTGTTTCTTCAGATCGGGAGGTCCCGATTCCTGGAAGGCCTGCCCTTCGGAAGGAGACTTTGCCCGGCCGTCGTCTCCCGGCCGGGCAAAACTATTCCCCTCCGTGTCTCTGTGGTTGGATTTATGATGCATAGAA
>JAPXSS010000099.1:0-12118 GCA_033812955.1 Syntrophobacteraceae bacterium
TGTTACCATCCCCAAATGCCGTATTACGGCGGATGCCGCTTGTGCATTGTCGAGATCGAGAAAATGCGCGGACTGCCTCCTTCCTGCACCACGCCGGCCACCGACGGGATGGTGATCCATACCCACAGCGAGCGGGTGGTTCAGGTGCGCAAGAGCGTCCTGGAGCTGCTGCTGGCCTATGGCGATCACAACTGCCTGTTCTGCGAGCAGTCGGGCAACTGTGAACTGCAGAACCTGGTCTACGAGCATGGGATCGAAAAGACTCGTTTTCAGACCACGTTTGTGCCAAAGCCCAAAGACGACACCAATCCCTTTATCGTTCGGGATCAGAGCAAGTGCGTGCTGTGCGGACGCTGCGTGCGAGCCTGTCTCCATGTTCAGGTCAATGGTGTCATCGATGTGGCAATGCGCGGTTCCGATTCCTTCATCAGCACCTTCAACAATACCTCGCTAAAGGATTCCAACTGTGTTTACTGTGGTCAATGCGTCCAGGCCTGCCCGGTGGGAGCCTTGACGCCGAAAAAGGCCAAAACCCTCGGACGTTCCTGGGAAGTGGAGAAGATCCGTACCACCTGCGCCTACTGCGGTGTGGGCTGCCAACTGTGGCTTCATGTCAAGGACGGCAAGATTATCAGTGTCTCCGGGGTAGAGGATGGCGCTCCCAATGAAGGCCGCTTGTGCATCAAGGGCCGCTTCGGCTACGATTGGATCTATTCGGAGGACCGGCTCAAGACGCCGCTCATCAAGGAGAACGGAAGTTTCCGGGAGGCGTCCTGGGATGAAGCGCTGGACCTTGTAGCCGGCAAATTCAAGGAGATCATTGCCAAGCACGGCCCCGATGCCATCGCCGGGGTGAGCTCCTCCCGCAGCATCAATGAAGACTCTTACCAGATGCAAAAACTCTTCCGCGCGGTTATCGGGACCAACAACATCGATAACTGCGCACGTACCTGACACGCCCCCACTGTCGCCGGTCTGGCGAAAAGTTTTGGTTCCGGGGCAATGACCAATTCCTTCAAAGACTACTCCAGAGCGAAGATGTTCCTCTGTATCGGCACCAACATGACCGAGGCCCACCCCGTGGCGGCCACCTTTGTGAAGAATGCCGTGGCGGACGGTGCCGAGCTCATTGTTGTCGATCCACGGTACACGGGCCTTGCGGAACACGCTGCCCTGCACGTGCAGATCAAGGTCGGAAGCGACATTGCTTTCCTCAACGGCATCATGAATGTTCTCGTCACGGAGAACCTCTACGATGCGAACTACGTGAATACGTGCTGCGTCGGGTTTGAGGAACTCAAGGCGAAGGTGCTGGAGTATCCGCCGGAGAGAGCGGCCGAGATCGCCGGCGTGAGTGCGGACACCATCCGCCACGTGGCTCATCGTCTTGCCGAGGTAAGACCCGCGATGCTCATTTACACCCTTGGCATCACGGAACATACCTGCGGCATGAACAACGTTCTGTCGTGCGCCAACCTGCAGATGCTGCTGGGCAATGTGGGGATCGAGTGCGGCGGTGTGAATCCTCAGCGCGGCCAGAACAACGTCCAGGGTGCATGTGACATGGGGGCTTTGCCCAACGTCTTCCCCGGCTACCAAGCAGTGGTCGATCCCAAGGCACAGGCCAAATTCAAGGCCGCCTGGGGGGTGGATAAACTGCCCGACAAGCCCGGGTTGATGATGCCCCAGATGATCGACGGGCTCGCCAATGGCAAGATCAAGGCCTTCTATTGCTTCGGTGAAAATCTTGCCAATACCGAACCGGATATCCACCACATCGAGCACTGCCTGGAGTCGGCAGAGTTCATGGTGTGCAATGATCTTTTCCACACGGAGACGACGCGCTTTGCGGATGTGATCTTCCCCGCTGCGGCGTGGAGTGAAAATGACGGCACCTTCTCGAACAGTGAGCGGCGCGTGAGCAGGGTGCGAACGGCGAGCGAGCCTCCGGGAATCGCAAAACCCAATTGGTGGATTTTCAAGGAAATCGCCAAGCGTATGGGGCAGGAATGGGCCTCGAACAGCGCGCAAGAGTTGTGGGACAATGAAATCTCGGTACTCGCTCCGGCGCTTACCGGCATCAAATACAGTCGCATCGAAGGGGATGGACTGCAATGGCCGGTGCCCACCTTGGACCATTGGGGTACGCCGACCCTGCACAAGGATGGCCATTTCACGTGCGGTTTGGGGAACTTGATTGCCGTGGACTGGACGCCGCCCGCAGAAGTGCCCGACAAGGACTACCCCTTCGTACTGAGCACCGGGCGGCGTCTCGCGCATTACCACACGCGCACGCAAACCGGCCGGTCGGTGGGGTTGAATGAGGTTCTGGGCGAGGAAACCGCCGATATATCGTTTGAAGATGCCAAAGCCTTAAACATTGCCGATGGCGAGATGATCAAGGTCAGCTCCAGGCGAGGTGAGGTGAAGGTGAAGGCCAAAGTGACAGAACAGGTACCCAAGGGGCTGGTGTGGATGGCCTTCCATTTCCGTGAGGGCTGTGCCAACTGGCTGACCAATCCCGCGTTCGATCCGGTCACCCAGACCGCCGAGTACAAGGCCTGCGCAGTGAAGATCGAGAAGATCGGGTAGCCTTTGAGAGGTGTTGTTTCACAGGGAGGGCTGGGTGTCTCGGGTCCCGAGGTGTCCGGCCCCCCCTCAATTGCGGCAGCTGTTCAAGTGGGAGTTGCGAAGGCGGCGCGAAGGCTGCCAGGTTGTTCGGGCGCGCTTTTCATGAGGAGGAATTTTTATGAGTAACGGGACCATTTCGATTGATGCTCTGGTACCCAAGGATATGGCCCTGAAGGCGGAAGGCGTAGGGGTCGCCAAAGCCGGTTTGGAAACTTATCGGATGTTCGCTCTCGCAGTCCTGGCGGGGGCGTTCATTGCCATGGGGGCCAACTACGCCACTACGGTGTGGGCGGGATTGGGCAAGATTGTGGTGAGCGCCGGCAAGGAGGTTGCTTTCACCACGGGGTTGCCTTATGGCATACAGCGGCTTCTCGGTGGTCTGGTGTTTGCCACCGGCCTGATCATGGTGGTCGTGGGCGGCTCGGAGCTGTTCACGGGTAACTGTCTGATTCCCATGGCCTGGGCCGGCAAGAAGGTTACGACCGGGGCGATGCTGAGGAACTGGGTCATCGTTTATCTCGGCAACCTCGTGGGCTCGGTGGTGACTGCCTATTTTGTGTTCCTGGGCAAGCAGCATCTCTTCGGCGGTGGAGCGGTGGGATTGACTGCCCTGAACATCGGGATTGCCAAGACAAGCCTGGGGTTTGTGCAATGCGTCTTCCTGGCCATCTTCTGTAACGCCTTGGTCTGTATGGCAGTGTGGATGTGCTTCGGTGCCCGGAGCACTACCGACAAGATCCTCTCGATCCTGCCGCCGATCTCGGCCTTCGTGGCATGCGGGTTCGAACACTGCGTAGCGAACATGTACTTCATCCCCTCGGCGATCATGATCAAGGATTTCGATCCGGCCTATTTTGCCACGGTTGCGGCCAACCTGAAGGATGGTGGGGCGATATTGACCTGGGGGAATTTCTTTGTGAATAATCTGATCCCGGCGACCATCGGCAACATCATCGGCGGTGCCCTGATGGTGGGCGGCATGTACTGGTTCATTTACCTGCGGCCGAGCTGGACTGCGAAACCGACAAAATAGTTCTCCGCCATATGATGGATCAATAGATCTGCAGCCTTGCCTCCCACCGTGACCTGGGTCGGGCCGGTGGGAGGTTCCCCTTTTCGGAGCTGTTCAACTTTGTCGGACTGATCCGATTCCAAATTTCGTCGTTTTGAACCCATTCCAGCCTTTTTCTCAAGCCCCGTAAGGGCTGAATGAAAACCATCGTTCGAGAGCCAGCCAGGGTGCTCCATCCAACATGACCGATGACTGTTGCCATGGCTCTGGTCCTTTGTTATGTTAGCGGAGATCGAAATTCCGGAAGTATGCCAGGGTACCGGGTATCTCTCTAATTCCCTCAACACTGAACACAGGAGACAGGAGTAGGATCGAAGATGAGCAGGAGAAGCAGACTATATGGTGCCGTAGGGCTGGGGATAACCATGTGTTTTGTCTTTTGGCTTGCCATGGAAGCCAGTGCCTGGGCAAGAGCGGGTGGCGGGAGATCATCGGGCAGTCGCGGCAGCCGAAGCTTTTCGGCGCCGAGCGCCCCGTCCAGTCCTTCGACCAGCAGGCCGTTCACTGCACCAGGGTCGACTCAGTCGCCGGGAACCTTCCCTGGTGCCGCTAACCAGCGTTCTCAGGGGGCGTTCAGCCGGAGTCCCTTTCTTCAGGGCATGATGGGTGGACTTGCGGGAGGGTTTATTGGCAACATGCTCTTTGGCGGCAGTGGCCACGCCGCTCCTACGGGAAGTGGCGATGGTGGCGGAATGGGACTCTTTGACATGATCCTGCTGGCGCTGCTGGCTTACTTCGGGTTCAAGTTCTATCGGCGGTGGCGACAGCAGAAGGAAGCCACTGCCTCATACTATGGTGACATTGTGTCACCCCGTCCGGAAAGCTCCTACGGGGGAGGGGCTCATTCCGATCCCTATCTGGCAATGCCCCGGGAAACTTCGGCAGCTTCTTACGATGAATTGGAGAGCGGGCTCGACCAGATCAGGCGTTTTGATCTAAGCTTCAACGAAGAATCGTTCAAGGAACTGGCACAGGATCTGTTCTTCCGCATTCAGGCAGGATGGATGAACCGCAGCATCGAGGGCATAGAGAGTCTTCTGACGGACGTCATGCGCGACTTTTTCACGGGTGAGTTCGAAATAATGCGTCAGCAGGGCCGCCTCAATCGCCTCGAGAATATTGCCGTGAGAAAGGTCGAACTGGCCGAGGCTTGGCAGGAAGCCGGGAAGGACTATATGACCGTCTTCTTCACTGCCAATCTGCTGGACTATACGGTAGATGACCAGACCGGTCAGGTCGTTCAGGGAGATAAGCTGAATCCGGTGAAGTTTCAGGAATTCTGGACCTTCTGCCGGGATGCGGGCGGTGGGTCGCGATGGCAGCTATCGGCGATCAATCAGCCGGGAGAGTCTGTGACACGCCATTGAGAAGTCTTGCGGGCAGTATGGCGGGTGTTTGCTCAGATCGTTCTTAAGGAACGCGCATTCAGCTTCGGCAAAAGCATGACAGGGAGTGGGGCGCCACGGATGAATGGCGCACACACTTCGCCCCGAGGCGTCGAATTCCCATAGAAAGGCGCAAAAACGGTGGCCCTCTCCCAGGCCGGCGCCGAAAAGCTGCTGCCAACGAAGCGGCACTGAGGTTGCCCGGGGAAAGCTTGGAAAACCGTTTGCGATCTCACAGCATCCCCCGCAATGAGTGCAATACCCTGATTGTTCGGGGAGATCGAGGGAACGGAACAGGGCCGGGACCGGGGCTTGCTCCGTTCTTTCCTTTTCCGCCCACCATCGCTGGATTTCGAGGAAGATCCGGCTTCTTTCCTCCAGCATCCGATGAAGATGACCCCGCCAAAGCCGTGGGGTGAGTCCCTGCCATCTGGGTTCTCCCCGCAACGCCAGGATGTTGCGAAGAAAAAAACCAAGGGGAAAATCACGATGCTTGATCGCCCTGAGAATCCGTGGTGAAAAGGCATTCCTGCTGCGATTGCGGGTGGCCGCCCGGAGGATTGCCCGGCGGGTTTTTTGGGTTTCGGTCACCATGAGGGCCGGAGGCCCTGGGGCCCGGAGATCCTGGAGATAAGGAGAAGAAAAGGCACCGCGACCCTCATAGCGCTGACGATCTGAGGTGCGGGTGCTGAATCTCCGCCTCGGAAGGTCGAACATAGAGGGGAACGACGGCTACCGGGTCATCCCCCTGCTGTGCCTGGAATTTTTGCCTGGCCAGTTCCCCAACAAAACCCGCCCTGACCACCTGGCAGGCGTCGGGGGCATCCCTAACCCAATCCCCAAGCTCTTTCGAGAAGAGGTCCCGGCACCGAGGCCAGCCATCGCCGCAAAAGATCGTTGGCAGTTCAATCCTTTTCAAGAGACGCTCGGGAGCCTCCACCAGGTAGGGAGTGCGGCGAAGCAACCCCCCGCGACCGTCAGGCTGGTAGAGGGCGCAATAGACTTCCTCTTTGCGGGCGTCAATGAGGGAACATACCGACAGCGCACCACACGCCAGGGGGGCGGCCAGGGCATCGAGGGAGGAAATGCCCGCAAAAGGCTTTTGTGCTGCCCATGCGAGGGTCTTGAGGGTGGTCACGCCGATCCGCAGACCTGTGAAGCTGCCGGGGCCGATACCGGCGGCGAAACCGTCAAGCTGCTCAAAGGTCCATCCCAATTCCTGCAGGTGATCGTCGATACTCTTCAACAGTCGCCGGTTGTGCGGCTCTGGAGCCTGTACGGTCCATTCGCCCATAATCCGTGACCCCTCGAGCAGGGCAATGCTGCTGACCGGGGTCGAGCAGTCAACAGCCAGAACTCTCATGGGCGGCGTGCCGTCAGCCACGGCCATAGGGCTATTCCGGGAAGCTCGTCCGGCAGCTCGGATCACGGCATAAAATCCGGTTTCTGACCGGGTAGCAAACGCATGATGTCGTTGTAGAAGACAAAGACCATCAGCAGTAACAGGAGGAACATGCCGGTCCGTTGGGCCCATTCAACCTTCTTCTGGCCCAGCGGACGGCCGATCAGGCCTTCGACGGCAAACAGGACCACATGTCCCCCGTCGAGCACGGGAATGGGCAGGAGGTTCAACACCGCCAGATTGACACTGATCAGGGCGATGAAATGAATGAGGTTGAGCATTCCTTCGCTAGCCTGCTGACCAGCCATCTGTGCGATCAGAATGGGACCGCCCAAGGTTTTCAGCGAAACCACCCCTTCCACAAGCTTGCCGATGGTGACAACGAAGAGCTTGCTCAGGTGCCAGGTCTGGAGCACGCTGTAATAAAGGGCGTAGAGAGGATTAGCCTCTTTCAGGGAGATCTTGCCGGCGGCGGTAACGCCTATCACCGCCCGTTTGACGGGTTCCCCAAAGATATTGTTGACCTCCGTCACGCGCGGCGAGACAATGATCGAAAGACGCCCTCCAGCCCGCTCAATTTCGAGCGTCAACGGTTGTTCCCCTAGCCTTTCGATCAGGCCGGAGAGTTCGTCCCAGTTTTCGATGGGGTTGCCATTGATCGTCAAAACCTTGTCGCCAGCCTGCAGGCCGGCCTGTTCCGCGGGCGAGTTGGCACTGATGGAGCCGATCTCCGGGGTCATTTGGGGAATTCCGGAAAAGGCATAGATAAAGGCAAAGATGACAATCGCCAGGGCAAAATTGGAGAACGGCCCTGCCAGCACAATGGCAATGCGCTTGGAGACTGATTGCTGCTGGAAGCTGGTAGCTCGAAGTTCTTCTTCAATTTCCTCCCCCGGCTCATCTCCCAGCATCTTGACATAGCCGCCGAGAGGAATGAGGGAAAGGCAGTAGTCGGTTGGCCCCCGCTTGAGTCCGAACACCCTCGGGCCGAAGCCGAACGAGAAGCGGAGGACGGTTACCCCCGAACGCTTGGCCACCAGGAAATGGCCCAATTCATGAACAAATATCAGGATACCCAGGACGACAACAGTGGAAGTGATTGTGGTTACCAAAATCCGGCCCTCATCAGAGTTCGATTATCTATTGATTAAGATTTCAGCTTCTTTTCGAGCCCACCGGTCGGCTTCGAGGATGCTTTCCAGGGTCAGTGAAACGGCGGTTTGATGGGCGTTCATCACCTGCTCGATGGTCCGATGGATATCGAGGAAGGAGATCTCGCCATTCAAGAACGCCTCGACGGCAATTTCGTTGGCGGCATTCAGCACCGCCGGCACGGTTGAGCCTCGGCGACAGGCCTCGTACGCCAGGCGCAAACAGGGAAATCTCTCTGCATCAGGCGGGTAGAAGTTCAAGTTCCGCAGACTAAATAGATCCAGCGGGGGGCTCTGTACCGGCAGCCTTTCGGGGTATGCCAGAGCGTAGGCAATGGGGATCTTCATATCCGGAATACCCATCTGGGCGATGACCGACCCGTCGATGTACTCCACCATCGAGTGAACAATACTTTCGGGGTGGACGTGGATGGCAATCTGCTCCACAGGAACCCCGAAAAGCCAATGGGCTTCGATGACTTCCAGTCCCTTGTTCATCAAGGTGGCTGAATCGACCGTGATCTTCCGGCCCATGCTCCAGTTGGGATGGCACAAGGCCTCCTGGGGGGTCACTTGCGCCAGTTCTTCGGGAGTCTTCCGGAAGAAAGGACCCCCCGAGGCGGTGAGCAGGATGCGCTTGAGAGCGTGTTGGTGGTTACCCTGAAGAGCCTGGAAGATGGCGCTGTGTTCGCTGTCGATGGGCAGCAGCCGGATCCCATGGCGCGCTACCAGGGGCATGACGATGGCGCCGGCAATCACCAGGGTTTCCTTATTGGCCAGAGCCAGATCCTTGCCAGCCCGGATCGCGGCCAGGGTGGGCAGGAGTCCGGCAGCACCGACCATGGCCGAAACGAGCATGTCCGTTTCGGGGAAGGTGGCGACGCGGTCGTAACCCTTGGGGCCAAAACACACTTCCGGCTGCCAGTGGTGGCCTGCCAGCCCCTGCTGGAGTTGGGTAGCCAACTGCTGGTCGAGCACCGCTACAAGGGAGGGTTGGAAGACCTTGATCTGTTCGAAGAGCAGAGGCAGATTACGCCCGGCAGCGAGTGCGTTCACTTGGAATCGCTCGGGAAACTGCCGAACCACCTCGAGAGTACTGACACCGATGGAGCCGGTACTCCCCAGGATACTGAGCGTCTTTTTAGGCATGACCACCTATAGAAGTTCCGGTCTATTCCACGTTACAAAAAAGAAAGTCACCGGGAACGCAAACAGCAAACTGTCGAGGCGGTCCAAGATACCGCCATGGCCAGGCAGGAGGCTGCTCGAATCTTTTCTCCCGCTGCTTCGCTTGATCATGGATTCGAACAAGTCGCCAACCTGACCAGCCACCCCAAGGACCGCACTGAGCAGCACGATCTGGCACGTTCCGGCCACAGGCAACCAGATTGAGCCGTAAAGGGTGCCGACAGCAAGGCTCCCCAGCAAACCTCCCAGTGATCCCTCGATGGTCTTTTTAGGACTCACCGTCGGATACAGCTTGTGCCGGCCGAACCTGCCTCCACAGTAGAAAGCCGCAATATCGTCGGTGGCGATGACCGCAAAAACGAACAGGAGCCACCGTGCTCCTTCTGCTTGGAGCGCAATCAGCAGGGCATAAGACAGCAGATAGGGAACATACAGCCAGCTGAGGGAGAAGCGAGCGAGGCGAGAGAGGCCGGCAGGATCCAGCGGAGAAAAGAACAGCAGGGCGAGCAACCCGGAGAAGATGGCTCCCACCAGCGCAACATGCAACCCCTGGAATCCCCCGAGGAATGCACCCACGGGCAAAAACAGGCCGATTGCCAGGTAGAGAGCCTGCCATGATCGCCCGAGAGGCTCCACAAAGAGCATGCGGTGCAGTTCCCAGAGGCCTGCCCCGGAGGCAAGCCCCACAATGGCAGCTATCATCCAGTAAGGACCGGCAGCCAGTACTGCAAGCAGGGGAACGGTGAGCGCCGCCCCGGTCAAGAGGCGCTGCTGGTGCGAATCCAGCTTATGCCAGTCTAACATCGTCTAAGCGAGCCCGCCATTCTCCGATCCGGGCACCATCGCCTCAATCTGTTCGCTGGTCCTGCCGAATCGGCGTTCTCTCTTCTGATAGTCCTGGAGGGCTTCAAGAAATTGAGGTTCCCTGAAATCCGGCCATAACACCCGGGTGACGTAGATTTCCGTGTATGCCAGCTGCCAGAGCAGAAAATTGCTGACCCGATGCTCGCCGCCGGTACGGATGATCAGGTCGGGATCGGGCACCGACACGGTAAAAAGATAGCGGGAAAAGTACTCCGGGGAAAGATCCTCCGGGCTGCTTTTTCCCTGTTGCACATCGGCAGCAAACAATCTTGCAGCCCTGGTGATTTCCTGCCGCCCCCCGTAATTGATCGCCAGGCTCAAAGTCAGCTTGTCGAACCGGGCAGTCTGGGCGATTGCCGTGCGAAGTTCCCTGGCAACATCCACAGGAATACCTTCGGTATCCCCCAGATGGCACAATCGGATCTCTTTTTCCATGATCTCCTGCAGCTGCGATTTCAGGAAACTTTTCAAAAGGCGCCAAAGCGCTTTCACTTCAGCTTCCGGGCGCTGCCAGTTCTCTTTGGAGAAGGCATAGAGAGTGAGGTAGGGAATGCCCAGCCGTCGACAACAGGACACGATATCCCGCACGGAGTTACTCCCCTCCCGGTGGCCAAAGACCCTTCTACGGTTTCGCTTTCTGGCCCATCGCCCATTGCCGTCCATGATCACGGCGATGTGGCGCGGAAGTCTATCCGGATCGAGCTGCGGGTTCATCAAATTTCCAGAATCTCTTTTTCCTTGGCGCTGTAGACGGCGTCGATCCGTTTGATCAAATCATCGGTGATTTTCTGAGTTTCTTCCTGGGCCCGAAACTGGTCATCTTCCGAGATTTCTTTCTCCTTTTTGAGATCCTTAATCATATCATTCGCGTCACGCCGGATGTTCCGCACCGCTACTTTGGTCTCCTCCGCCATCTTCTTGACCACCTTCACCAATTCCCGCCGTCGTTCGGTGGTAAGGGGAGGAATGTTGATCCGGATGACCTTCCCATCGTTCATCGGCGTGAGCCCCAAATCGGATTTCAGGATCGCCTTTTCGATCTCGCCGATAACCGAGGTGTCCCACGGCTGGATCATGATTGTCCGGGGATCCGGAATGGTCAAGGTCGCCAGTTGATTGAGGGGTGTCGATGTGCCGTAGTAATCGATCCTGATGCTGTCCACCAGAGAGACGGAGGCCCTGCCGGTGCGCAGTTTGCGGTAATCGCGGTCGAGGCTTTCCAGGGCCTTGTCCATGCGATCCTGAGTGTCCGTATAGATATCATTCAGCATGACCGGATCCCTCCACCACTGTTCCTATCCCTTCTCCAAAAATCACTTTCTTGATATTGCCCTTCTTCCTCAGATTGAAGACAACAATCCGCATATTCTCTTCCCTCGCCAGAGAAATGGCCGTTGCATCCATGACTTTGAGGTTTTTGTGCAGAACTTCAGTATAGCTGATTCGGTCGTATTTGATGGCCGACGGATCGCGTTCCGGGTCGGTTGGGTAGACGCCATCGACCTTGGTCGCTTTCATGAGGATTTCTGCGCCAATCTCAATGGCACGAAGCGCCGCCGTGGTATCGGTAGTAAAGAAGGGCAGACCGGTACCGGCAGCGAAAATCACAATGCGGCCCTTTTCGAGATGCCGGATCGCCCGGCGCCGGATATACGGTTCTGCCACCTCTTTGATGTCGATCGCCGTCTGCACTCGGGTGGGAATGCCCAGCTTTTCAAGGGCCTGCTGCAGGGCCAGGGCATTCATCACCGTTGCGAGCATGCCCATATAATCGGCAGTGGACCGATCCATCCCCCGGGAAGCGCCGGAAATCCCCCGAAAGATGTTTCCGCCTCCGATGACCAGAGCAATCTCGATGCCCAACTGATGAATCTCTCGGATCTCCTCGGCAACCTCTCCAAGGACAGCCGAATCGATGCCATAGGACTCACCTCCCATAAGTGCTTCACCGCTCAATTTCAGCAGAATCCGGCGGTACCGGGCTGATGGCTGCTGGTTCATCGTGCCATGCCCTCCCGATTGTCGCCGCCGGGTGACTCTGCGAGCAATACCCCTTTGCCTCCCACTATCTGCCCGTTGAAAGCCGGAACCATTACCCGAACCCTGGAATCCTAAAACAAAAATCCGAACTCACTATCCCTCCTGCTCCCCCAACTGGTATCGCGCAAAGCGGCGGATGATGATCTTCTCCCCGATCTTGGCCACCAGTTCGTTGAGGTAGTCCTGGATGCTTTTGTCTGGATCCTTGACGTAGGCTTGTTCGAGCAGTACGGATTCCTGATAGAATTTGCGCAGCTTGCCTTCCACCATCTGCCCCAGAATCTTCTCGGGTTTTCCCGTTTCTTTGGCCTGCGCCAGGTAAATCGCCCGTTCCCGCTCGATCACCTCATCAGGAATATCGCCTTTTTCCACTCCCAGGGGATTG
>JAPXSS010000100.1:0-11975 GCA_033812955.1 Syntrophobacteraceae bacterium
GCTGCAGATTGCTGTCTCCGAATGGGCGGTGCCATCGATGGCCGCCATCTCCCTGGAACAACTGAGCCTCGTTCTTGCCCTGGCCTATCGCCTTACAGCCCGGAGCCGCCATGCGGGCGGGGATTTCTTTTATCGCAGCGTGCCCTCCGCCGGAGCGCTCTATCCCTGCGAACTCTACCTGGCCACGCGCGATCTTCCGGGCCTGCCCGACGGTCTTTATCATTATGCCATTGGCCGCCATGGACTGGTTCGGCTGCGCTCCGGTCATTTTCTCGACTCGGCAGCGCCCCACGCTCAGCGCGACCGGACAGCCCCTGCGCCAGCCGTCGTGTTCCTGGTAACCGCCATCTTTTTTCGCAGTGCCTGGAAGTATCGGGCGCGGTCCTATCGTTACCATCTACTGGATTCGGGGCATCTTCTGGAGAGTCTGGTATTGGCTTTGAAGGCGGCCTCGCTGCCCGGTGAGGTGATCCTCGATTTCAACGACCAGGAAGTCAATGCCTTCCTGGGATGTGATGTGGGGCAAGAAGGCTGCCTGGCAATGGTTGCCGCAGGAGCTGAAGGGGACGGCCTGCACCGTGACGCAACCGCCGCCGCGACCAGACTCCCCGAAGCCATTCAGGCGGCCAGCCGGGTAGCATCCCAGGTAGTCTCCTATCCAGCTTTGCAGGAATTCCACGAAGTCAGCTCGCGCGTGGGTGAGGCACAGCTTCCCGTGCCGGACATGATCGAGGCGGTAGGCCAGTCCCCCGTCTCCTGGCACCCTATTCTGGCGGGCGAAGCCCAACCCGAGCAGATGAGCTTCGGAGAAGCCACCGGGCGGCGGCGTTCTCACCGCAATTTCATCCGTGAACCAATCCCCCGCTCCACCTTCCACGCTCTGGCAACGCTCCTCAGCGGTCCGTGCACTCTCCCGGGAAACCGGTCTTTCCTGCCGGAGCAAAGCATTGCGCCGGGATTCCTGGTTGGCAACGTCGAAGGACTGGATCCCGGCTGCTACTGGCTGGATCGGTCTCGACTCCGCCTCGGGCTGACCAGGACAGGGCGATTCCTGCCACCCATGGCCCATTCCTGCCTCGATCAGGAATGGCTGGAGCGGGCGGGGCTGCATTGCTTCGTGGCAGCAAATCTTGAAGTCCTCGACTCGACCTGGGGGCCGCGCGGCTATCGCTACGCCATGATGACTGCCGGGCAGCTGGGGCATCGCGTCTACCTGGGAGCAACCGCCTTCGGTCTTGGTTGTTGTGGCATCGGGGCCTTTTACGACGAGGAAACAGCCGCGCTCCTGGGACTGAACCCAGCTTCGGTGATGCTTTATCTCCTGGCCGTGGGACCGGTGAAAAGAGCCCTTCGTTAGGTACCGACTGGGGCTGAGGAGGGAATCAGCTGTTTTGAAATGGAAAGGCAGAACGTGGTTTCTTTTTTGCCTTTCGGTTGGACCCAGATTCGCCCACCATGTTGTTCGGCTATCTCCTTCACGATGGTGAGGCCCAGACCGGCTCCTGCGATGCCTCGGGAGCTTTCGTTGCGCTGGAAGGCGCCGAAGATTCTTTCGGAATCCCCCTTTTTCAATCCCTTGCCATTATCGCTGACCGAAAAGATGTGTGTATCTCCGGTATCCTCATAGCCGATACGAATCCTGCTGAGTTTTTCTCCGCCATACTTGAGGGCGTTGTCCACCAGGTTGCGGAAGGCCCGCATCAGGGAGAGCCGATCGGCATTGATCTCCACCGCCACAGGCAGCTCCACCCAGGCGATCCGGCGGACACTCAGCCGCACCGAGAATTCATCTTTGAGAAGCTGCAACAACTCGGTTACGTTGATCCTTTCAATGGTCAGACGAGCTTCCTTGGTCGCGATGTAAGCGTTCACCTTGTCAACCAGGGCGACAATGTGTTCCGCTGTCTTCATGATTTGCTCACAGTAGCGCACCCCTTTTTCATCGAGAACATCTCGATAGATCCTGCGCAGTCGCCGCGACAGGCCGTAGAGACCAACCGCCGGGCTTTTCAGGTCGTGCGCAACGGAATAGGCGAACAGTTTCAGCTCATTTGAACTCTCAACCAACGCCTGCTCGGCCTGCTTTCGGTCCGTGATTTCTCGGTTGCTCCCACGACGGCCAAGGAATTGACCCTGGGCATCGAATACCGGTTGGCAGACATGGCCAAGCCAGCGCGTTGTGCCATCGCGATGAACGATGCGAAATTCAAGTTCGCACGAGGTGTCTTGGGGGTCGAGCACGGTCAGATGGTCGCCAAAGAGGACCCGATCATCAGGGTGTACAATGGATGCGTAGAGCTTCGGGTCCTTTTCAAAATCACCAGCCGCGTACCCGGTGACTCTTTGGCAGGAAGGGGAAATGTAGAGGAATCGGCCTTCAGGACTGGTCCAGTACTCCCAGTCGTTGGTGTTGTCGGCTACGATCCGATATTTGGTTTCCGAGGTTCGCAGCGATTCTTCCATCCGCCTGCTGACCGTGATGTCCTCATAGGTGCCCAGAATACCTTTGATCCGACCCCGAGTGTCGCGCAGCGGCACCTTATTGGTACGCAGCCAGATTCTGCTCCCATTTGGGGTGGTCTGGGGCTCCTCATAGCCCAGCTTGGGTTGGCCGGTGGCGATCACCAGACGGTCATCGGCCCGGTAGAGTTCTGCCTGCTCCGCCCAACCCATCTGGTAATCGTTCTTGCCGATGATTTCCTCGGATGATTGCAGACCGGCGTCGAGCGCAAAGGGACGGTTGCAGCCCAGGTAAGAGGATTCCGGATCCTTCCAGAAGACCCTCATGGGGATGGTATCCAGGATGGATTGCAGCATTTGCTGCGATTCCTGCAGCGCTTGCTCCACCCGGTTCCGTTCCTGAATCTCACGGGTCAGTTGTTCGCTCATTTCATCCAGGGAGGCGGTGCGTTCCTTCACCAAAGCCTCCAGGCACTCCCGATGGCTGACCAGCTCCTGTTCCGCCCTCTTGTAATCACTTTCCAGTTTTTCAAGTCGGGCCGTGCGCTGGCGCAGATGCATCAATTCGGTGATGAGCTCTTCCCTGGAACACTCCCGGTTGTTCATTGGAAACTCCTCATCCTCTATTCTCGTGCCCGAGACTCCGGGCGGCCCGGCGCCACAGCGGATGCTTCCGACCCTTCGTTCAAAGCCGCGGCCACCCCCAGGATCGCTCCCACGTAGGGGCGGCTATGGTTGTAGCTGTAGATCACCTCTTCCTTTTCGACTTCGGACTTGGTCTCATCCCAGCCGTGCGCGCGGAGGTAGTTGGCGACACTGAAGATGGCATCTTCCGGCTGAAAGAGATCAACCCGACCATCGCGATCGCCATCCGTCCCCCAGCGCACCAGACTGGAGGGGAGAAACTGCGGCCAGCCGATGGCTCCCATGATGGATCCCCTCATGTTGGCAAGCTGGGTGGGATTGCCGTCGGTTAGGTGGAGCAGAGCAAAGAGCTCATCGTAGGCCCAGTCCGCTCTCTTCAAGAGCTTTCGGTCGAATTCAGCCCGTTCCCACTGCTTTTGGTCCTGAGGCGGCAGGAGATTCCACACCCGGTTGCGACTGGTCTCCTGGTCCATGAGAGCGAACGTGGAGAGGACCGCAAAGGTCGGTACGGTTCCGGTGTACCCGCCAAAGTGGGTTTCCACCAGCAGGATGGCGGCAATCACGCAGCGATTCACGCCGTAGATGACTTCCGCCCGCTGGAGGATGGGATCGTATTGTCTAAGGAAGCGCTTCGCTGCGGAAATGGCCGAGGGTCGCAGAAACTGAGCATAATCGAGCTTGCTTTCCCGGATCCGCAGGGTCTGAGCGACGGTCTTGTAGGAGGGAGAGAGTTGTGGGGGATAAAGAAGGTTGATCCGACTTGCCTCGAAACCGTCTGAAACAAGTCTTTGCTTCAGCGCTGCGATAGAATCGTCGGCCGCCGCCACGCCTGTCGAACGGCCAGCCGTGATCAAGCACAAAAGTATCAAAAGGATCACCGATCCAACAATAGAAGACGCTTGCCTCTTGGAGGAGTTGTTCAATGAATCTCCTTATTGATAAACGTTTCTGGGGCCAGCCAGGCACGCGCTTTTTGCTTGCCGTTTTGGTGATTGCTCATTATATGTGAATACCTCGCAGCGTGCAACTTTTGCAGCAACTTGGCCGAGTCATGGCCCTCGGGCAGCCTCATGCTCTCGTGCTTCCACTGTCTTTCCTCAGCGCCGGCCCATGAGCCAGCCGGTTACAGGCCGGGACTCATGCTGTCCCGGCGCTCCAACGACCAGAAGTTTCTTCAGTTGGCATCCCAATCGGGAACAGCGACGGAGGCGATCATTTCTTCGGATATAGCAACCTATAGCAGCCTCAAAACGGCAATCCTCGAGGCCATCGACCGTCTGGCAGAGATCGAGCACCTTGCGGGGTTCCCTCTGGCTGAACTCACCCGGAAGGTTCGCACGAATACCCTCAACCTGGTTGTGGTGGGCCAGTTCAAACGGGGCAAAACCTGCCTGATCAATGCCCTCCTGGGAGTGGATCTCCTGCCGACCGCGGTCGTCCCGCTCACTTCGATCGTGACCATCCTGACCTACGGAGACCCGGTGCGGCTCGAAGTGGCCTATCAGGACGGCAGGGTGCAAGCCATTGCTCCGGAGGAACTCGTCGCCTATGTCACGGAGCCGGGCAACCCAAAGAATGAGAAGCACGTGCGGGAGGTGAGGGTGAACTACCCTTCACCGTACCTCAAAGACGGAGTGCGCCTTGTTGATACGCCCGGGGTGGGCTCGGTCTACCGGCACAACACCGATATTGCCTATGAATATCTGCCCAACTCGGATGCCGCGCTTTTTCTCCTTTCCGTGGATCAGCCCGTCGGCCAGGCTGAACTCGACTTTCTAAAAGATGTACAGCAATACTCGGACCGAATTTTCTTTCTGTTGAACAAAATCGACTACTTCAGCGATGCGGAAATCACGGAATCGATTACCTTCACCCACCAAACTATCAAGGAAGCCACAGGGCTGGACGTCCAGCTCTACCCCATCTCGGCCAAACTGGCCCTCGAAGGAAAACTGCAAGCCTCCCCCGAACTCCTCGAGCAAAGCAAGCTGCCCGCTTTTGCCCAGGTTTTGAACCGCTTTCTGATCGAAGAAAAGGGGAAAATCCTGCTCCTTTCGGTGACCAACAATCTCCTGCGGATCCTGTCTCAGGGCCGTCTCCAGCTTGAGCTCGAATGGCAGTCGCTGACCTGCCCCCTGGAGCAGTTGCAGGAAAAGCTGCAGGCCCTGGAAGAAAAAAAGGAAGCCGTCCTCCTCGAGGAAAGAAGCTTTGCCCTCCTCCTGGACAGCGAACTGAAACGGCTCATCACAACCCGGCTGGATGAGGACCTCGAAGCCCTCAAGAAGGATTTCATTCCCCGGATGGAACAGGGATTTGAGGAGTTCTATGAGGAACACCAAGAGCTCTCCCTGAAGGATCTGAACGACGCCCTCGAAAGCTATGTCGTAGCCCAGGTGGAACCGGCCCTCACGGCTTGGCGCCTCAAGGAAGAAGAAGCGCTGGCTAAGGCCTGGCAGGCTGTTTGTATCCGCTTCACCGAGAAGATGAACCAAATCATCGATGCCCTCCTGGTCTACTCGTCCCAGCTCTTCGGAGTGTCCTTTTGCAGTGTCGAAGCGGAATCGCTGTGGAGCGAGGAATCCCGTTTTTCCTACAAGCTCCGGGAAGAACCGGTGGGACTCGAGCTGCTCACCGATTCCCTCACCCAGGTTTTCCCGCGCTACGTCAGCAGTCGCTTGGAACGGTTGCGAGCGTACCTCTTCCGCACCGCCAACCGCGCCATCCTCCGCAAGCGCAAGCGACACATGCTGGAAGCCATTGAGATGCAAGCGGGCCGGATGCGTCATGATTTTATCGAGCGGCTCCAAAAAAGCCGACACAAGTTCCACCACGAAATGGTGGAGACCATGGACGCGACCCTTGAGGGTATCAGTACCGCCCTGGAACGCGGCATGGCACAGCGCGCGCAGGGCGAAGCAGAGCTTCAGCAGCGGCAGTCGGTGCTGTCCCGGGAACTGGGTCGGATGGATGAACTACAGAAGCTGCTGGTGACAATCCGGGAAAGCGCCAGGAACTTGTGAAGCCCGGTATTCGGACTTGAGATTTCGGATTTCGGAAGCGAAGATGTGGCGGGTTGGGGAGGCCTTCCCCGGTTCCGGTCGCGAATTGTGAACCTTTTCCACTTGACAAACCGGGTGGGCTAAAGTAGGTTTCCGCCGCGTGCGGAAAAGCTGTCTCATCATGAGGCCTTGCGTGGGGAGGCCCTGCAGAGCGGATCATGAACAGGGATGGCAAGAGCATATGGACAGGACGTAACGTCAAACGGTTCTTTTTTCCGCTTCTGATACGACTTTCTCCGCTTCAGTTTCCTCATCTGCGCCTCCTGATGACAAGAAGGGAATCGTTTCGCAGGATTCACTAACCGGGTCTGCTGACAGGGAGAACTGGCCAAGTGTTTCTTTTTTGTTACTCGTCCAAGGAATCGCATCAGTCAACGTATTGGAGCCATGAAAGGGGGAGGTGAAAAAGATTATCTGAACCTTTGCGAGAGAGAGGAGTTTAAGGACAACCGCGTTTTTCCAAGGGATTGTCACAATCGATCAACAACAAAAGGAGGATTAGATGCTGGCTGACAACATTTTGCTGTTCGCGCTTGGGTGTGGCGCATTGGGGGTAGTCTATGCGCTGCTGACTGCAGCATGGGTATCGAAACAAAGTCCGGGTTCCGAGAGAATGCAGGAAATCTCGGGAGCCATTGCCGAGGGGGCAGTGGCCTTCTTGAATCGCGAATACAAGACGGTGGCGATCGTCATGGTTATCCTGGCGGCCCTGATCGTCTATTTGGGCAAGTGGACCGCTATCGGCTTTGTGGTGGGAACAGTGGGTTCCGCTCTGGCCGGGTACATTGGGATGATGGTCAGTGTCAAGGCCAATGTGCGCACGACGGAAGCGGCCAAGGGGGGACTGCAG
Source organism: Syntrophobacteraceae bacterium (assembly GCA_033812955.1). Taxonomy (GTDB): domain Bacteria; phylum Desulfobacterota; class Syntrophobacteria; order Syntrophobacterales; family Syntrophobacteraceae; genus JADGQM01. The sequence continues at coordinate 7,015 of JAPXSS010000100.1, forward strand.
CCGGCTCTGAACGTGGCCTTCAAGGGTGGTTCGGTGACCGGCATCATGGTGGTTGGTCTGGGTTTGCTGGGCATCAGCGGCTATTATTCGCTTGTGAGGTCGATTGCCCCCATTGATGATGCTTTTCATGCTCTGGTCGGGCTGGGCTTTGGTTGCTCCCTCATGAGCGTGTTTGCCCGTATCGCTGGCGGCATCTACACCAAGGCGGCGGACGTGGGTGCCGACTTGGTGGGCAAGGTGGAAGCCGGCATTCCCGAAGACGATCCCCGCAATGCTGCCGTTATCGCCGACAACGTCGGGGACAACGTGGGTGATTGCGCCGGTATGGCCGCCGACCTTTATGAAACTTACACGGTAACCCTGGTAGCCGCCATGCTGCTGGCCAAGACCGTTTACGGGGCAGACAGCAAATGGGTCGAGTTTCCGCTGCTCATCGGCGGGATCTCCATCATTGCCTCCATCATCGGCACCTATTTTGTAAAGCTTGGCAAGAGCCAGTACATTATGGGCGCTTTGTATAAAGGGTTGGTGGTGTCCGGCATTCTGGCCGCCGTCGCCTTCTATTTTGCGTCGGATATGTTCCTCAAGATCCCCAACCTCGAACAGGCTTTCACGCCTCTGGGGGTGTTCACCACCGCCGTTATCGGTCTCCTTCTGACCGGACTCATCGTGATGATCACCGAATACTTCACCTCCAAGAGCTTCAATCCCGTTAAGCACATTGCCGCGGCCAGCCAGACCGGTCATGGCACCAACGTCATCGCCGGCTTGGCGGTGAGCATGAAATCGACCGCCGCTCCGGCCCTCGTCATCTGCGGGGCCATCATCTGGGCCTACACGCTGGGCGGCGGCTTTGCCGGGAGTCCCGGCGGCGGTCTGTTCGCCATCGCTCTGTCCGCGGTAGCCATGCTTTCCATGACGGGCATTGTGGTGGCCATCGATTCTTACGGTCCCATCACCGACAACGCCGGCGGCATTGCCGAAATGGCGGAACTGCCTGAGAGTGTTCGCGCCATCACCGATCCTCTGGATGCGGTTGGCAACACCACCAAAGCCGTTACCAAGGGTTATGCCATCGGTTCGGCGGCCCTTGCTGCCCTGGTGCTCTTCGCCGAGTATTCCCGGTCGTTTGGTGAGGGATTGGCGTTCGATCTCTCCAATCCCAAGGTTCTCGTCGGGCTCTTCATTGGAGGTCTGCTGCCCTACTTCTTCGGGTCGCTCCTGATGGAAGCCGTGGGTAAGGCCGCCGGCGGCGTGGTCGAGGAAGTGCGCCGTCAGTTCCGTGAAATCCCCGGGATCATGGAAGGGACCGCTCGACCGGAATACGGCAAGTGCGTTGATATCGTGACCAAGAGCGCCATCAAGCAAATGATGGTGCCCGCTCTGATTCCGGTGGTAACGCCGGTAATCGTCGGCATGCTGCTCGGCAAGGAAGCACTGGGTGGCGTTCTGATCGGAAGCATCGTCACGGGCCTCTTCCAGGCCATTGCCATGACCAGCGGCGGCGGCGCCTGGGACAACGCCAAGAAGTTCATCGAAGACGGGATGTACGGCGGCAAGGGGTCCGATGCCCACAAGGCGGCGGTCACCGGTGATACCGTCGGCGACCCGTACAAGGATACGGCAGGCCCGGCCATCAACCCGATGATCAAGGTGGTCAACATCGTCGCCCTGCTGATCATTCCGCTCATAAAATAGGACCGCCCCTTCACCTTCGCCGACAGGGGAAACGCCTTCCCTGTCGGCGTTCCTTCCCGCTTCTTGCTCTGCCTTGAAATCCCTTTCTTTACTGAAACTTGTGAGGTATAAACGAAGCGGCGTCGCCTTGGGATGGCGCCACCAACGGCCTGACTGTCGTCACTAAATGTCATTCCCCGCGGGTTTGGGGGCGGGAATCCGGATAAGCAGATCGGATGAGCGGTCTGACCACTCAGGCCCGGCCTGCATCAGTATGACGCGGTGTTCAGATCCCGTGGTTATCCTGAAGCACGTGTCTTTATATTAACAGAATGTGGTGAATACGATGTTTGACAGCTTGTCCGACAGGTTCCAGAAGATCTTTAAACATCTTCGCGGGCAGGGCCGGCTGACCGAGGAAAACATTCGGGAGGCGCTCCGGGAAGTGCGCATGGCGCTGCTTGAAGCGGATGTTCACTATAAGGTGGCCAAGGACTTTGTGGCGGGGATTGCAGCGCGGGCCGTGGGGCGGGAGGTCATGCAGAGCCTCACTCCCGGCCAGCAGGTCATCAAGATTGTCAATGAAGCGCTGACCGATCTCATGGGGGGGACAGCCGAACCTTTGAAGCTCCTGGGCCATCCCCCCGTTACCGTAATGCTGGTAGGGTTGCAGGGGTCCGGTAAGACTACCACGACAGCCAAGCTGGCCCGCAAATTTGCCGACGAAAACCGCCATCCGTGCCTGGTCCCGGCTGACGTCTACCGACCGGCGGCCATCGATCAGCTGACAACGCTTGGCAAGCAGCTGAATTTGCCGGTCTATCCCTCTACCCCAGCCCAGCGGCCGGAAGAGATTGCGCGGGAAGCCCTGAGCTTTGCACGTGAGCGGAACTGCGACACCTTGCTGGTGGATACCGCTGGCCGCTTGCACATTGATTCCGAGCTGATGGCTGAACTGACCCGGCTCAAAGGCATCCTGACCCCGGTGGAAATCCTGCTCGTCGCCGATGCCATGACCGGCCAGGATGCCGTGAAGATCTCGAGCACCTTCCATGAAACTCTCGGCATCACCGGCGTGGTGCTCACCAAACTCGACGGTGATGCCCGCGGCGGCGCCGCCCTCTCGATTCGCGCCGTAACTCAGTGCCCGATCAAACTGATCGGGGTGGGCGAGAAATTGGATGCCCTCGAAGTCTTCCACCCGGATCGGATGAGCTCGCGCATTCTCGGCATGGGCGACGTTCTCTCGCTCATCGAAAAGGCTCAGGAAGCCTTCGACGACCGGCAGGCCGAGGAAATGGCCAGGAAGTTTCGCGAGGATTCCTTCAGTCTCGAGGATTTTCGCAATCAACTGCGCCAAATCCGAAAACTGGGCTCTTTCGACCAGATCCTCAGCATGCTCCCAGGCATGGGAATGCTTAAAGAAATTAAAAAGATGCAAGTGGACGAAAAGGAGTTCGTCCGCATGGAAGCGATCGTCAATTCCATGACCAGAGTGGAACGACGGAATGTGGACCTGATCAATGCCAGCCGCCGGCGCCGGATTGCCGATGGAAGCGGCACGACGGTACAAGATGTCAATCGCCTGCTGAAAAGCTATGGTGAAGCGCGGAAAATGATGCGACAGGTAGTAGGGGGTGGGAGTCCGACCAAGAAGAAGAAGGGTAAAGGTCGCCGCAAGCGCGCATTTTTTCCTTTTTAATTGCGAGGTAATAGAGTATAGGAAACGGTTCACGGCACGGCTACCGGGTATCCCTGCGCCAATTCCTTGGAACCTGAGGCTGTATACGATCACCCGCAACTCCCGGGAAGGACCGGGAGCCAATGTAAGGAGGTAAAACGGAGATCATGTCAGTACGTATTCGTTTGGCTCGTGGCGGTAGAAAGAAGAGACCCTTCTACCATGTTGTGGTCGCTTCTTCGGAAGCGCCGCGAGACGGTCGCTTCATTGAAAGGCTTGGAACCTATAACCCCTTGACCGAACCGGCCCACTTCAAAATCAATCCGACAAGACTTCAGTATTGGCTCCAGGAAGGTGCGAAACCCACAGATACTGTGCGCAGCCTGATTCGCAAGCATGCTGTTCGCGAGGCTGTTCAAAGCTCCTAGACTGTCGAACGTCTGCGGCGTAAGAGATCCGGAGGGTACCATGTTGCGAGAACTGATCGATTTTATGGCACGGGCTTTGGTGGATAATCCTGAGAAAGTGAAAGTATCGGAAATCGAAGGGGAGCAGACTTCTGTTATCGAGCTGAGAGTCGCCAAGGAGGATCTTGGCAAGGTCATTGGCAAGCAGGGGCGTACCGCTCGAGCAATGCGGACGATTTTGAGCGCCGCTTCAACCAAGATACGAAAGCGGGCTGTTTTGGAAATCATCGAGTAGGCGGATGAACTCCGCTCGCCGGGTGCCTGTGGGAAGAATCATTCGGCCCCATGGGCTTCGGGGTGCTCTGAAGATGATCGCTTATGGTGAAACCTTGGGTCACCTGAAGCCCGGAGCAAGGCTTTATCTGTTGGCTGAAGCTGGCGGCGGGGAGGATGCCTTGACGGTGCGGCACTCGCGCCCACAAGGCAAACACTGGGTTTTGCAGGTTGCTGAAATTACCGAAGTCGATGCGGCGCAGGAGATGGTGGGGAAGGAAGTGTTCGTTCCCGAGGAGGCTTTGCCTCCCACGGTGGAGGGAGAATACTACTACTACCAGCTCATTGGACTTCGGGTTGAAAGCGTTGACGGAAGAGCATTCGGAGTGCTCCGGGCGATCATTGATACCGGTAGCAATGATGTCTATGTGGTTAGGGGTGATGATCGCGAGATCCTGATTCCGGCAATCGCTGAAGTCATCCGCGAGGTTGATCTCCAGCACGGTAAGATGATCGTCGATCCGCCGGAAGGTCTGTTGGATGATCTTTGAAATCCTAACCCTGTTCCCTGGCATGTTCGTTTCACCGCTGGGGGAAAGCATCCTGGGCAAGGCTCGGGAGCGGGGGCTGGTTCAGGTTCGGGTACACAACATCCGCGACCATGCCATCGATAAGCATCAAATTACCGACGACCGCCCGTTCGGCGGCGGCGAAGGTATGGTCATGAAGCCCGAACCCATTGTCCGCCTCTTGGAAGCGCTCAAAGCCCAGGGGCCGTTACCGTGGGTAGTGCTGCTCAGCCCACAGGGGCACATGTTCAATCAGGATTGTGCCCGGCGCTGGAGCACCCTGCCGCGGTTGGTGTTGGTTTGCGGCCGCTATGAAGGCGTGGATGAGCGTGTTGCCGAGCATTTTGCCGATGA
>JAPXSS010000101.1:0-11681 GCA_033812955.1 Syntrophobacteraceae bacterium
GAGAAGTTCCGGGGATGCGATGAAGGCCATGGAAGAGATTGCCGCAAAGCTGCCCCAGGGGATCGGGTTCGACTGGACCGGGCTTTCCTATCAGGAGCGCATGGCCGGTGCCCAAGCGCCCATTCTCTATGCTTTCTCGATTCTTGTGATCTTCCTCTGCCTGGCGGCCCTTTACGAAAGCTGGCCCATCCCCATCTCGATCCTGCTGGCCCTGCCCCTCGGCGCCATCGGCGGGGTGATCGGTTCCAGCTGGCTGAGCATGCCCAATGACGTCTATTTCCAGATCGGCCTGCTCACCACGCTGGGTCTGACTACCAAGAATGCCATCCTGATTGTGCAGTTTGCCAAAGCCAGGGTTGAGGAAGGAATGGGACTGATCGAGGCGACTCTGCAGGGATCGAAGCTGCGGTTCCGTCCCATCATCATGACTTCCTTGGCTTTTGGCTTCGGTGTGCTGCCGCTGGCGCTCGCGAGCGGGGCCGGGGCAGGAGCACAGAAGGCTATTGGTATCGGTGTTCTGGGCGGCGTGGTGACCGCCACCTTTCTGGTGACTCTATTTGCGCCGTTGTTTTATGTCCTGATCTATGAACAGTCTGGAAAACACCGGAAGGCGGAAGCCGCCAGAAAGGCGGCGGCACCTGTCGCAGGGGATCCATCACATGAATAAGCAGCGGTTTTTACTACTGGGTCTAGTCATCGTTTCAGTGGGTGGCTGCACGCTGGCCCCCGAATACATCAGGCCGGCCGCCCCCGTCCCCGCCATGTGGCCGAGTGGGCCTGCTTATGAGGACACCATGACGGAACCGGGGGCGCCGACGGCAGCCGCCACCCACTGGCGGGTATTCTTTGCCGATTCACGGCTGCAGCAAATCATCGAGACGGCTTTGCGGAATAATCTCGATCTGAGGATGGCTGCCTTGAACGTGGAGAGAGCCCGCGCCATTTACGGCATTCAGCGGGTGCAGCTGCTGCCGACGGTCGACGCTGCCGGCAGTTATTACAAGTCACGAATTCCTTTTGATCTTTCAGGTGATGAGAAATCCCCGACGGTCGAGCAGTTCGACGTAAATCTTGGGATTACGGCCTGGGAGATCGATTTCTTCGGCCGTCTCCGGAGCCTGAAGGACAAGGCCCTGGAGGAGTACCTGGCCACGGAGCAGGGCCGTCGGAGCGTGCGGATTTCGCTTGTTTCGGGCGTTGCCGGAGCTTATCTGGTCTACGCATCCGATCGGGAACGGCTTCGCTTGGCCCAATCCACCCTCGAAACGCAGGAGGCCTCCTACAATCTGATTCGACGGCGTCACGAGGTTGGACTTGCCGCCGAACTGGACCTGCGCCAGGCGCAGACGAGAGTCGATGCGGCGCGAGTCGATACTGCCCGCTTCACCCGACTGGTGGCGCAAAACGAAAATGCCTTGAACCTGCTCGCGGGATCGCCGGTGCCGAAAGAATTGTTGCCGGAGGACTTGAGCACTGTCAGCCTGCGTGCGGACATCTCTCCCGGTATCTCATCGGAGGTGCTGCTGCGCCGTCCTGACATCCTCCAGGCAGAGGGTCTGCTCAAGGCCGCCAACGCCAACATCGGGGCCGCCCGTGCCGCTTTCTTCCCTCGCATCTCCTTGACGGCCGCCTTCGGGACGGCGAGCGGCGACTTGTCGCGTCTTTTCAGGCCCGGTCAGGATGCCTGGACCTTTGCCCCGCAGATCGTGACGCCGATCTTCGACGCCCGCACCTGGTGGGCACTGAAAGCGACCAAGGTGGATCGGGAAATCGCCGTAACCCAATACGAAAAGTCCATCCAGACGGCCTTCCGAGAAGTCGCTGATGCCTTGGCCACTCGCGGTACCGTGGATGATCAGCTGGCTGCTCAAGAATCCCTGGTCCATGCCAGCAGTGAAGCCTATCGGCTCTCAAATACCCGCTACCTGAAGGGGATCGACAGCTTCCTGGGGGTGCTCGACTCAGAGCGCTCCTTCTATGAAGCTCAGCAGGGACTCATAACCATTCATCTGGCCAGGCTTGCCAACCAGGTGAGACTATACGCCGTTTTGGGCGGCGGAGCTGATTAGGCCATGTCGCGCAAAGGCGTGGCACCGTTCCCCCCGCTGGGTATTCTCAACACCTGTACGCCGGGAGCCTGGAAGGAAGTTGGGGGCATCCCGCTTGTTGCCAGGTCGCTTTTCCACCTCGAGGCGCTGGGCTTGACCCATGTGGTCCTCCTTTGGGATGCGGGCCACCCCGTCGCGAGCCTGGATAAATGGCGGGGCGGCATCCAGCTGGAAGCCAGGGAAGTTACAGATGGGCTGGCGGCTGCACTGCGATCGATCGCGGCGCTTGCTGATTGCTTTCTCTACCTCGATGCGAGTCATTTGATCGATCCACGGCTTTTCCAGGTGTTGCTGGCCGCTTCCCGACCCACCCTTTGTCATAGGGATGCGGCGGACAGGGAAGAGCGAACCATCCGCGCCGGACTCCTCCACAAAGAAGACCTCCTGCTCTGGGCGAACCGGGGAGCTTCCGTCGTGGCAGACCGGGCCGCATCCCTTTTGCCCGGTGATATTGATCCTTTCCGTCCGGAGGTGCGGGGTCCGCAAACGCCCTGTTTCCTGGAGATCCGTACCGACAACGAGGCCCTGCAGGCGACTCATCTCATCATTCGGCAGCAGCAAAAGCAGGTGATGGACTTTCCGGCGAGGTACATCCATCCCCCGTTCGAGAATGCTCTCACTTTCTCCCTGCTGAAGACTCCTGTGTCGCCCAATGGCGTCACCCTCATGGTGGCCGTCCTCGCATTCCTGGTCACCTGGCTGTTCTGGTGTGGTCATTTCGTTGCAGGCGCCGTCCTCGCGTTGGTAGTCAGCATTCTGGACGGGGTGGACGGCAAACTCGCCCGCACCAAATTGCAGTTCAGTCGGCTGGGAGAGCACGAAGACGTTATCGACTACTTTTATGAGAACAGCTGGTACCTAGCGCTCGGAGTGAGTCTGAGTTCCCTGACCGTGAGTCATTTCCCCTTGTTCTGCGCAGCGGCCCTGGTGGTTGCGGACACTGCGGATAACATCTTTTATACCCTGGCAGGCAAATGGTATGGAAAGAGCATCGATCTCTTCAGCCGGTTCGATCGCAGCTTTCGGTGTGTCGCCGGCAGGCGCAACATCTACGCCACCTTGTTCCTTGTCGGATTTCCCCTGGGCTATCCCTTGCAAACCTTTGTGGCTGCGACTTTTTGGGCCGTGGCGACGGCCACGATTCACGGGTTTCGATTTCGCTGGTATGGTCGGACCCGTGACAGGAAGCCGGTTGAGGGAAAGGAATCATTTTGAAGAAATTTCATATGGTGACCCTTGTTTTGGGGGCGGGTCTCCTCATCGTTTTAATCTGGCAGATCGGACTCGATACCCTGTGGCGGGATCTCTGCCTGCTCGGTTGGGGATTGGTCGTCTTCATTTTGATGGAAGGAATCGTGGATATCTTCCATACCATCGGCTGGCGCCATTGCCTCTCGCCGCCCCATCGGTCGCTCTCGTTCTTTCGCCTGTTCGGCATCCGGCTGGCCGGCTATTCCATAAACTATGTTACTCCTACCGCCGACATCGGGGGCGAGGTCGTCAAGGGAACCCTTCTGGCTTTAAACCACGTGGGGCCGCAGGCCGCCACCGGCGTCATCATCGGAAAACTCGCCTATACGCTTTCCCAACTCCTCTTTGTGGTCATCGGCTCCAGCCTCATTTTACTGAAGATTGAGCTGCCTGTCGCAGTCTCGGCGGCCATGTTCACCGGCAGCATCCTCCTCGGGAGCGGGATCGTCGCGTTTCTGATCGTGCAAAGGCATGGCAAGCTCGGCGCCGTGGTGCGCTGGCTCGTGGCTCACAAGGTCGGGGGGAGAGTCCTCAACAGGGCCGCCGATCACATCACCCAGGTGGACCAGAGCCTCCGGCTCTTCTACCGGGAGCGTCCGTGGGACTTGCCGTGTGCCATGTTCTGGCACATGGTGGGGATGGGGTGGAGCATCCTGAAGACCTGGTATTTTCTTCTTCTCCTGGCAGACGGCTCTTTTTTTGCCGCCGCGGGTATCTGGCTTCTGGGCACCTGGTTCAATCTGCTCACCTTTGCCATCCCCATGGGCATCGGGGTGCAGGAAGGTTCCCGCGTACTCGCCTTCAAGATTCTGGGATTCGAGGCGGCGTTGGGCTTGACATATGGAGTAGCCCTTCGCATTGAGCAGCTCTTCTGGGCTGCCGCCGGGCTCGCCATCTATGGCGTCCTCTTGACCGAAAAGGGAGAAAGAAGGCCGTTCGTCAGGAAAGAAGCGGCGATCGACAACCCTGCTGTCGAGTAGATCGATCGGGACAGGCGCGGGATGCGATTCAATTCAGCGCAGCGTCAGGATTTTCGCGGGTTGCCTGCTCTCACTTCCTGGCTGGGACGCCGAAGCTGATTCCTACCGCTACCGCCGTCTGTACCAGGGGGGAGTCGGGTGGAACCAGGGCCTGCCGGCCCATAACGCGTTCGATGGGAACGGCCACCATTTCACCTCCCTGCATTGCCACCATTTGGTTGAAAACCTCTTCAGTGGCCAGGGCGACGGCCTTTACGGCAAGCTGAGTGGCCAGCAGGCGATCGGCCGGGGTGGGGGTGCCGCCCCGCTGTACATGGCCAAGGATGGCGACGCGGCATTCAATGCCGGTGGCTTCCTCGATCTGGCTGGCAAGGAGATGGCTGATTCCTCCCAATCGAATGGGATCGGGGCTGTCGGCAACTACGCGTTGGATCGTCTGGGTCCCTCCGATGGGTTTGGCGCCTTCCGCCACCACAATGATGCTGAAACGCTTGCCGAGGCGGCTTCGTCGGCGGACGGCGCTGATCACCTCCTTGATGTCGTAGGGAATTTCGGGAATGAGGATCATGTCCGCACCTCCGGCAATGCCGGATTCCAGAGCCAGCCAGCCGGCATTCCGACCCATGACCTCAACCAGCATCACGCGGTGATGGGACTGGGCGGTGGTGTGCACCCGGTCCAGGGCTTCCGTGGCAATCATCCTGGCGGTATCGAAACCGAAAGTGATTTCAGTTTCTACCAGATCCTTGTCGATGGTTTTGGGAAGACCGATTACTTGCGCCCCTTTTTCGGCCATCTTCCCGGCGATCGTCATGGTGCCGTCCCCCCCGACACAGATCAGGGCATCAATGCCGAGATCCTCATACAGCTCCAGGCACTGGTCGGAAACGTCTACCCGGCGGTTGTTTTCACCCTCGCCAAGGATGTGATCGAACGGGTTGGCTTTGTTGTCGGACCCTAAAATGGTACCGCCCTGGGTGAGAATACCGCTAACCATTTCCGAGGTTAGAAAGACAAAGCGCTTTTCGATCATCCCCAGGAAGCCGTCGTAGAAGCCAACAACCTCCATGTTGTATTCGTTGATGGCGCATTTAGTGACACCTCTGATCACGGCGTTGAGCCCTGGGCAATCACCACCTCCGGTAAGGATTCCTATCCGTCTCTTGGCCATGCGATTCCTTCCTTTCGCTCAAAAACTGTTACCAGCTCATGCTCAAGGGCCTCACCGCCGGAGGAGCCCGGCTGTCCATGGCTCGGCGGGCGACTGCAAATCTCGCTGCCTGCCGGTTCCCAGGCGAGGTCGGCTGTTTTCATAAAACCGTTTCAGAAGTCCATGATTGCTGTCGATAGACTAGTGGATGATTTTGCCATTTGTCAAAAGAGATCTTCTGTGTTTGGTGTGGATTTGATATTAACTGCCCCGTTAGATTGCGGGGTGCGGCACTGAACCTTCCTAAAGCCTTGTGAGGACCTTTGCAGGTGGTGAAATTGCTGTCTCCCATTCGTCGAAAGCTTTTCGTCTGACAGTTCGTGACGCCATGGGCGGGAGGGAAGCGGTCAGGGTGTTGCAAGAGCTTGAGCCTTCGGTACGAGCCGTTGTCGCAAGCAGCTATGCCGACGATCCGGTCATGGCCGCTTTTGCCGAACATGGTTTTATGGGCGTGCTCAGCAAGTCGTACCGGATGGAAAAGCTCAGCGAAGTGTTGCAGAGTGCGATTGGGAGCGCCGGGTGCTGATTACATGAGACCCTTTGCCTTGCGGAGCGATTTGAGGCCGACGGGAGACCAACCCCGGGCCATCGCCGGGCTCACCGCGACCATCGAGAAGGGTGTCCGGGAACAAACCCTGCTGGGCGTAACCGGTTCGGGCAAGACTTTTACCATGGCTCACGTGATCGCTCGGGTTCAGAAGCCCACCCTGGTCATTGCCCCCAACAAGACCCTGGCCGCGCAGCTCTATGGGGAATTCAAAAGCTATTTTCCGGAAAACGCAGTGGAGTATTTTGTCTCCTACTATGACTACTACCAACCCGAGGCGTATGTCCCGAGAACCGACACCTACATCGCCAAGGACGCCTCCATCAACGAAACCATCGACAAGATGCGCCATTCTGCAACCCGGTCGGTGCTTGAACGTCGGGATGTCATCGTCGTCGCCAGTGTCTCGTGTATCTATGGTCTGGGGTCTCCGGAAGTCTACCGGGAAATGCTCCTTCAGCTCCACGTGAGCCTCGATATCCCGCGTGAAGAAGTCTTTCGCAAACTGGTTGAAATCCAATACCAGCGTAACGATTACGACTTCCACCGGGGCGTCTTCCGGGTGCGGGGTGACGTTCTGGAGATCTTCCCGAGTCACGAAGAAGAGCGGGCCGTGCGGGTGGAGTTTTTCGGCGACGAAATCGAGAGCATCAAGGAAATCGATCCTCTTACCGGGAGAGGGCTGCGTGCGCTGGAACGAGTGGCCATCTATCCCGGGACTCATTACGTTACCACCCGCGGGAACCTCGAGCGGGCCATCGAGGCCATCCAGAGCGAGCTCTCAGAGGCCCTCGCTGCTTTCCATCGGGAAGGCCGCCTGGTGGAGGCTCAGCGGTTGGAGGAGCGCACCCGCCTCGACCTCGAAATGCTGCTCGAACTGGGTTATTGCACGGGCATCGAGAACTACTCGAGACACCTCGATGGACGGGCTCCCGGCACTCCGCCCGCTACCCTCATCGAATACTTTCCCGACGACTGGCTGCTCTTCATCGATGAGAGCCACATCACCGTGCCCCAGCTGCGAGGGATGTACCGGGGCGACCGGGCCCGCAAGGAGACCCTGGTGCGCTACGGCTTCAGGCTTCCGTCCGCAGTGGACAACCGACCTCTTTCCTTCGAGGAATTTCGCCGGAAGATCAACCAGGTGATCTATGTCTCCGCCACCCCCGGCCCCTACGAACTCGAGCGAGCGAGCGGCCATGTGGTGGAACAGATCATCCGGCCCACCGGCTTGATGGACCCCAAGATAGAGGTGCGCTCAGCCAGCTATCAGGTGGATGATCTGATCGGCGAAATTCGTCGCCAGGTGAAAGGCGGCAACCGGGTCCTCGTGACCACCCTCACCAAGCGGATGGCGGAAGACCTGACGGATTATCTGAACAGCCTGAACATCCATGTCCGGTACATGCATTCGGATGTGGAGACCCTGGAGCGGATCGAGCTGGTCAGAGACCTCAGGCTTGGAGAATACGACGTACTGGTGGGCATCAACCTCCTGCGGGAAGGACTCGATATTCCTGAAGTTTCGCTGGTGGCGGTGCTCGATGCGGACAACGAGGGGTTTTTGCGCTCGGATCGGTCTCTCATCCAGACCGCCGGGCGCGCCGCGCGGAATGTGGACGGGATGGTCATCCTCTATGCCAACCGCGTTACCGACTCGATGCGCAGGGCCATCGAGGAAACGGAGCGACGGCGGCAGCTCCAGCTGACCTACAATGTTGAGCACGGCATCACTCCCCAGACCGTTCGCAAGGAGATTGCCGACATTCTGGCAGGCTACAAGGAGCGCCCGGAAGTCGAACCTACGGACCTGGTGATGGAAACCCAGGAACTGCTGGACCTGAAACGATCCGGCTTGGACATGGAAGCGCAGCTGCAGCATCTGGAACAGGCCATGAAGGAGGCGGCGGTCCGGCTTGAGTTTGAGAAAGCGGCGGTCCTGCGCGACCAGATCAAACGCCTGCGCAGGCAGCAACTGATGGTCGGGTAGCGGAACGGGAAGCGGAAGACGGAGGACGGAAAAGGCATGGGTGGGTGATGATGCGGCTTTCTGGCCCATAACCCACCAAGTCACGCCTCACGTTTCACTCATTACGTCAAGTCATTCAGCAAGGGCCCAAAATGCGTCTGATAGCGGCGGCGAAAGGCTCGCCAGTCGGTATAGTGTTCCTGGGTTCCGTACTGCTCGACGGCATAGGTTGCAGCCACGACACCCATCTGGCAGCTGATGTCCCAGTCGATGCCCATGCTCCGGCCCTTGAGCAAGCCAGCTCGGAAGGCGTCGCCGGCACCTGTCGGGTCGAGCGCTTCCGCCACGGGGGCAGCCGGAATGAGGAGCTTTTCTCCCCTTAGATCGAGGGTGGCACCGTCCGGCCCGAGAGTGGTGATGACAACCTGCACGTGCTCGTAGAGCATTGCCATGGACCATTCCGCGACCTGCAGGAACTGGGAGAGCTCATAGTCATTGGAGATGAAGCACTGGGCGCCGCTGACTGTTTGCCGCAGTTCATCGCGCTCCCAGGTATTGAGGCTTTGCCCGGGATCGAAATAGTAGGGGACCCCTGCGTCACGGGCCTTGCCGGCCAGAGCCATCATATCCTGTTTGTTCCCGGGAGCGATAAAGACCAGGGCTTCCCGCTTGATGCCGTCCAGGGGGGGCAGGTCGGCGGCGAAGGCCATGGCGCCGGGATTGAAAGCCGTGATTTGGTTGTCGTCGTGATCGGTAGTGATGTAAGCTCCGGCGGTGAGGACTCCGGGGATGATCTTGATCCAGCGGTCAGAAAGTCGGTTTTTGGCAAGCCACTCACCGTATCGCGCAAAATCCTGACCCGCAGTGGCGATAATGGTGGCGCTCTCTTCCAGCAGGGAAAGGGTATAGGCGATATTGCCGGCGGTGCCGCCGAATTTTTCGACGAGCCCGTTAATGTTGAAACAGACGTTGAGAACATGGATCTTATCTGGCAGAATGTGATCTGCAAAGCGGCCAGGGAAGTCCATGATGCGGTCGTACGCCAGGGAACCTGAAATGAAAATGTGCATGGTCGTTTTGTTTCGCTCCTCTCTTTGGCTGCCTGCAGGCTGCCGCATAGCTGCTGCAGGGACAGCCCGGTTGGCCTCTCGAACCGCTGTCCTCTATACTAGAAACTATCCGGTCGGCAAAGCCAAAAAAGGATGAAAATGATAAGGCTTCCATTCCTGGCTGACCTGATCAGGGTGATGATCTTGGTTTTCGCGCTTACTTTTACGGCAGGCAGACCCGACGCCTCGGCGGGGATGCTCCGGATCAACGTCAACGACGGACGGTCGATCGAGGTACCTTACTACTGGGAGGAGCACGGTGAAATCAAATTTGAATTCGCCGGGGGAATTGCGGGTATGCCCAAAGGTCAGGTGAGTTCCATCCAGGAAGTACTGACGGCGAAGGAATTTGATTCCGAGGTCCTCATCGAGGCCCCGCGGGAGGGCGGGGCCGGCGGCGATCCCGGCCGCAGGTTCCAGGATTTCATTGTCAAACAGCTCCCTCAGAGGCCCGAGCACGAGACCCTGAGCCCCGAAGAGGGTCTCGCCGTCCTCCAGGCGGAAAGCCTTACCAGGACAGGAACGAAAACCGATGACCCCGTCCACGGTCCGCTCTACAATCTCGAGGCCAGTTTTTCGGAACTAGTCCGCCCCCGCGGTCAAGGGGTCCTGCTGGTTCTGCAGAATGTATTCAGCAGTCGAACCGAACTGAAAGACCAGGCCTTTACGCTGATCGCCTACGACGGCGAAGGCCATGTCTTGCAGCGCAAGCCGTGCGAGATCCATAAAATCGCCCTCGACCGGAAGGAAAAGAAGCAGTACGAAATCCCCGGGCACCTCTACACCTTGATCGCCACCATCAAGCCGGACTCAAGGATCAAGCGCTTTGAGATCGTCTCCGCGAGGAAGTGACAAGCTTTCATCGGAACTTCTCCGGAGCATTCTCTGCACGCTTTTCAGCGAGCGGGAGGCGACCCTGGTCGCCCTCCTTCCCATCAAGCCATTCACTGCCGGCAAAGCTGTCGCCCCTTCATGCCCAAGGGCATTGTCGATGTCGCCAAGAGTCTTGGCAACACTATCTCATTGAGATCCAGATGCGAACGAACGATCAGGGCATCAGAACCTATTCCAACCCTCGCAAGCTGGTGTTGAAGTAGAGAATAGGGCAATCGAGGGTGCGTTCGGTCCCTCATGATACTAGGCCTGGCCCCTGTACCGTGTAGGCGGTAATGGGGGTGGCGAGACCCTTGATGGTAAGGGGGCCGACTGGCTGGGTCGGAACGTCGGCTTTGACTAGTTCGTGGGTCCGTTCCGAGATGAGGATGCCGCCTGCAGGGGCGTTGGATTCCAGGCGGGATGCCAGGTTCACCGCCGAACCCAGGACGGTGTAGGCGAGCCGCCGCGCCGACCCCATGTTCCCCACCACGACTTCCCCGGTGTTGATCCCAATGCGAATGCGGAGAGGGAAGGCACCCTGCGTGAGCCACTTCTCTCGGAGTTCGGCGGTGCGCTGCTGCATGGCAATGGCCGTCCGTACGCACCGCAGGGCATGGTCCGACTGCGGTTCGGGATCACCGAAAAAGACCATCAGACCGTCGCCGATGTACTTGTCCACGGTACCCTCGTACTGGAACACGATCTCGACCATGGCCTCGAAGTATTCGTTGAGGAGCTGCTGGACTTGGGCCGGGTTGAGAACGGCGGAGTGGGTCGTGAAGTCCTTGATGTCGCTGAAGAGCACCGTCAATTCCTTCTTCTGGCCGTCCATAGTGAGTAAGGTCGGGTTGGCCATGATCTTCTTCACGATCAGCGGTGGGAAATAGGCCTCGAAGGTCCGGCGTAATACCTCTTTTTCCCGGGCTCCCACCAGGAAACGGTAGGCCGTGACCAGAATAGCGGCCACAACGATCATCACCAAGGGACCCATGAGGTCCAAAACCAGCCCTGCCTTCAGGAAGCTAGCCGCAACGATTACCATATAGCCCGCTGCCAAGAGCACCATGTGGATGGGATAGTAGGCGGTGGCAAAGCGCAATGAGAGGAGCACCACGATCACCCCCAGGCTGAGCATGACCAGCAGCCGTTCCCAACGCGAGATCTCGCGCAGGAATTGTTCGGTGAGGATGGTGTGGAGGGCGTTAGCATGAAAGCCGCTTAGCGGAAAATTGAGATCGGTCGGCACGGGGCCGAGGTCCGTTACCCCGGTCGAAATGTCCGAGACGAGAACGATCCGGCCTTTGAGCTCATCGGCCCAGTCTTCCATGGCATCATCACTGGCCGAAGCCTGGTAGACGTCCACCAGATTGTAGTGGCTGAAGCGGTCCCAGGGGCCGATGAAATTGACCAGCATGATTCCACGTTCATCTATGGGAATGAGAATGTCATGAGGGGCGTCCCCCGGCCTGGCGGCATTCTTGAGGGTGATATGGCGGCCGGGAGTGACGATAATGTTTTCCGGGGCGACGCCGAGATAGTCGCACACAATCCGAAGCGCGAAGCTCGGATAGGAGCCGTCGTCGTATTTCACCAGCAAGGGGAGGCGGCGGAAGACCCCGTCGGGATCCGGG
>JAPXSS010000102.1:0-11633 GCA_033812955.1 Syntrophobacteraceae bacterium
GTCGTATAGACCCTGACACACACCCCGCGCTTCTGCGGGCAACTCTGGAGTGCAGGGGCACTGGACTGCTTTCTGATCTCCTCTCTGCCTTTTCGAACCAGTTGACTGATAGTGGGCATTACGCAGTTACTCCGTGTTGTTTTGAAATCCTTCTGCAAGCCTGCCACCACATTAAGGGGCACCGGCGTTTAGTTCCAAAGCTGACTTTTTTACAAAGTAACAAAGGTTCTGTCAAGAGCTTTTAGAGCTCAGTGCCGCAATCATTTCACTTCCGCAGTTCGCGATAGGTCCGCAAGCCGGTGCCGGCAGGGATCAGGCGGCCCATGATGACATTTTCTTTGAGCCCCAGCAGATAATCGACTTTGCCGGCCGTGGCCGCATCGGTCAGGACCTTGGTGGTTTCCTGGAAAGATGCTGCCGAAATGAAGCTCTGGGTGCTGAGCGATGCCTTGGTGATGCCCAGCAGCAGCGGTTCGGCCGCGGCCGGTCGCTTGCCTTCGGCCAGCAGGTTCTGATTGACCTCCTCGAAGATGATCTTTTCCACATGCTCGCCCATGAGGAATTCCGAATCCCCCTGGTCGGTGATCTTGAGCCGCTTGAGCATTTGCCGAACGATAACTTCGATATGCTTGTCGTTGATCCTTACGCCCTGCAGGCGATACACCTGCTGCACCTCATCGACCAGGTACTTGGCCACTTCCTTTTCGCCCAACACGGTGAGAATGTCGTGCGGATTGGGTGAGCCGTCCATGAGCGGTTCGCCGGCCCGGACATAATCCCCTTCGTGGACACTGATGTGTTTGCCTTTGGGAATGAGATAGTCACGGGGGTCTCCCACGTCCGGGGACACGGTGACCTTGCGTTTGCCCTTGGTGTCCTTGCCGAAGCTGACGGTGCCGTCGATCTCGGTGATCACGGCATTTTCCTTGGGCTTACGCACCTCGAACAGTTCGGCGACTCGCGGCAGACCGCCGGTGATGTCCTTGGTCTTGGTGGTTTCACGGGGAATCCTGGCCAGAACGTCGCCGGGGAAGATAGGGTCACCCTCGTTCACCATGAGAATGGCGCCCACCGGCATGAAGTATCGTGCAAAACCTCCACCCTCACCCACTCGAACGGTCTTGCCCTTTTCATCTTTGATGGAAATGCGCGGCCGCACATCGGCTTCCCGGTATTCCACCACGACCTTGCTCGATTTGGCGGTGACCGGATCGATTTTTTCCTGAAAGGTATGGCCCTCGACGATATCGCCAAATTTTACCGAACCGGATACATCGGTGAGAATTGGGGTGGTGAATGGGTCCCATTCCGCCAGCAGACTTTCTCCCTCGACCTGCTGGCCGTTCGTGACTTTGAGCTTGGCGCCGTAGTTGATGATGTAGCGTTCCCGCTCCCGGCCGGCCTCACTCACGATACTGATCTCACCATTGCGGTTCATGGCCACCAGATCGCCCTCGCGGTTCCGCACCGTATTCAGATTGAGGAAGCGTACCGTTCCTGGATAGCGGTTGGTGATCGAAGTCCGCTCGATGTTTTTGCTGGCCGTCCCACCGATGTGGAAGGTCCGCATGGTGAGCTGGGTGCCCGGCTCGCCGATGGACTGGGCGGCGATGATGCCGATGGCTTCACCGATCTGGGCGAGCTTGCCCTGGGCCAGATCGCGCCCGTAACACATGGCGCAGATGCCCCGCAGGCTGCGGCAGGTTAGGGCCGAGCGAATGGACACGCGCTCGATGCCCGCTTCCTCGATCCGGATCACCGCCGCTTCGTCGATCTCTGAGCCGGCCGTCAGCAAAACTTCGGCGGTCACCGGGTCAATGATGTCGTCATGCGCGATCCGCCCGAGAATTCGCTCTCCCAGGCGTTGGATCTCTTCCCCAGCCTCTCTCAGGGCTTCCACCTGGATGCCGTCCAGGGTGCCGCAGTCGTGCTCGGAGATGATGACGTCCTGAGAAACATCCACCAGCCGGCGGGTGAGATAACCGGAATTGGCAGTCTTGAGCGCGGTGTCGGCCAGTCCCTTGCGTGCGCCGTGGGTGGAAACGAAGTATTGCAGAACGGTGAGACCTTCACGGAAGTTGGCCGTGATCGGAGTGGGGATGATTTCTCCCGAGGGCTTGGCCATCAAGCCGCGCATGCCGGCCAGCTGGCGCATCTGGTCCTTGCTGCCGCGAGCGCCCGAATCCGCCATCATGTAGATCGGGTTGAAGGCCTCGATCTGCTTGGTCACCCCATCTGTCCCGGTGATCTCTTCGGTTGCGATCTCGCGCATCATTTCGGCAGCGACATCTTCCGTCGCCTTGGCCCAGATATCCACCGCCTTGTTGTACTTTTCGCCTTCCGTGATCAGCCCCTCGTTGTACTGGCGATCGATTTCCATCACCGCCTCGAAGGCGTGGTCCAGAATCTGCGACTTGGCCTGCGGGACCACCATGTCATTGATGGAAATGGACAGCCCCGATCTCGTGGCGAACTGGTAGCCCAAATCCTTCAGGCGATCCGCCAGCAGAACCGTCGCCTTGACCCCGGCCTTGCGGTAACAGAGGTCGATCAGCTGGGCCAGGGCCTTCTTGTTCATAACCCGGTTGATCGACGCAAACGGTAGTTCTTCGGGGAGCACCTCCGAGAGCAGTACGCGGCCGACCGTGGTCTTTACCCGTTCCCCGTTGATGCGGACCTGGATCTTGGCATGCAGCCCTACTTCCCCGTAATCATAGGCACAGCGCACTTCTTCCCTGCTCGCAAAGGAACTGTTTTCACCTTTGGCATAGGGTTTGTCCCGGGTCATGTAATAGATCCCCAACACAATATCCTGGGACGGGACGATGATGGGATCACCGTGAGCGGGGCTCAGGATATTGTTGGTGGACATCATCAGGACTCGAGCTTCCACCTGTGCCTCGATGGAGAGCGGGATGTGGACAGCCATCTGGTCGCCGTCAAAGTCTGCGTTGAAGGCGGTGCAGACCAGGGGATGCAGCTGAATCGCCTTACCCTCGATGAGGATCGGCTCGAACGCCTGAATCCCGAGGCGATGGAGGGTCGGGGCGCGGTTCAGCATGACCGGGAATTCCCGAACCACTTCATCCAGAGTGTCCCAGACCTCCGGTGTTTCTTTTTCCACCATTTTCTTGGCGGCCTTGATGGTGGAAACGGAGCCCTTTTCTTCAAGCTTGTTGTAGATGAAGGGCTTGAAAAGTTCCAGCGCCATCTTCTTGGGCAGTCCGCACTGATGGAGGCGCAGGTTGGGGCCGATGACGATCACGGTTCGACCGGAGTAATCCACACGTTTGCCCAGCAGGTTCTGGCGAAAGCGCCCCTGCTTGCCTTTGAGCATGTCGCTGAGGGATTTGAGGGGCCGCTTGCTGGCGCCGGTGATGGTTTTGCCCCGCCGCCCATTGTCGAACAGGACGTCGACAGCTTCCTGCAGCATGCGCTTTTCATTGCGGATGATGATGTCGGGAGCGTTGAGTTCCATCAGGCGTTTGAGCCGGTTGTTGCGGTTGATCACCCGCCGGTAGAGGTCGTTGAGATCGCTGGTTGCAAAGCGGCCGCCATCGAGCGGGACCAAGGGCCGGAGGTCCGGCGGCAAGACCGGGATGACATCCATGATCATCCACTCGGGCTGGTTCTCGGATTCGCGAAAGGCATCGATGATCTTCAACCGCTTGGCCAGCTTCTTGCGCTTGGCCATGGAGTTGGTCTTGAACATCTCCTCCCGCAGTTCACCGGCGAGCTGCTCGAGGTCCAGGTCGCCCAGCAGTTGCTTGATGGCTTCCGCCCCAATGCCGGCAGTGAAGCCGTTCGGATACTCCTGCACCATCTGCCGGTGCTTTTCTTCCGTCAGCAGCTCACCCCGCTCGAGGGGGGTTTCGCCCGGATCGAGGACGATGAAAGAGTCAAAATACAGAACTTTTTCCAGTTCGCGCAGGGTCAGGTCCAGGATGTTGCCGATTTTGCTCGGGAGGCTCCGCAGAAACCAGATGTGGGCGACCGGCGCGGCCAGCTCGATATGTCCCATCCGCTCCCGCCGTACCTTGGACTGAATGACCTCAACCCCGCACTTCTCACAGACCACCCCGCGATGCTTCATCCGTTTGTACTTGCCGCAGTTGCACTCGTAGTCCTTGATCGGTCCAAAGATCCTGGCACAAAACAGCCCATCCCGTTCCGGCTTAAAGGTGCGGTAATTGATGGTCTCAGGCTTCTTCACCTCACCGTAAGACCATTCTCGAATCCGCTCCGGCGAAGCGATCATGATCTTCACCGCATTAAAATGCAACGGGTCCTTGGGCTTCATGAAAAGACTGTAAAGCTCTTTCAAAGGAACCTCCTCAGCTAATTGCCGTCCTCTTCTTCCAGCAGCCTGACATCCAGCGCCAGCGCCTGCAGTTCCTTCACGAGCACGTTGAAGGACTCGGGCAGGCCTGCCTCGAGGGTGTTGTCACCTTTGACGATCTTTTCATACATGCGCGTTCGGCCAGCCACGTCATCAGACTTGACGGTCAGGAATTCCTGGAGGGCATAGGCCGCCCCGTAGGCTTCCATGGTCCACACTTCCATTTCGCCGAGACGCTGCCCGCCAAACTGAGCCTTGCCGCCGAGCGGCTGTTGGGTGACCAGGGAATAGGGGCCGATGGAACGCGCGTGGATCTTGTCGTCCACCAGGTGATGGAGTTTGAGCATGTACATGACCCCGACGGTAACCGGGCGGTCAAAGGGCATGCCCGTGCGCCCGTCGAAGAGGACAATCTGCCCGTTTTCAGGCAGCCCTGCTTCCTTAAGAAAGTGTTGGATTTCGGTTTCCTCGGCACCGTCGAATACCGGCGAAGCAACGAATAGCCCTTCCTTGAAGTCCTGGGCCAGAGCCTTGCGCTCCTTCTCGCACAAGTCTTCGAAGTAGTTCCTGTATTCGAGTTTATTGAAGATGCGTTGGAGCTTCTCCGGGAACGTCTCACGCTGACGCTGGCACTCCCGATGGGCTTCGAGCATTTCCGCCAGTTGCATGCCAAGCACTTTGGCGGCCCAGCCCAGGTGAGTCTCCAGGACCTGCCCGACGTTCATTCGGGACGGTACGCCGAGCGGGTTCAAAACAATGTCCACCGGAGTCCCGTCGGGAAAATAGGGCATGTCCTCGATGGGCAGAATACGCGAGACGACCCCCTTGTTGCCGTGACGTCCGGCCATCTTGTCGCCGACCTGGAGCTTGCGCTTGACGGCCACATAGACCTTGACCATCTTGATCACTCCAGGCGGCAGTTCGTCACCTCGCTGCAGTTTGCTGACCTTGTCCTCGTAGAGCGCCTTTACCGCATCCACCTGTTCACGGTAGCGCGCTGCAAGATTCTCGATTTCCATCGGGATGGCAGGGTCCTTGGCCGCGCCGATCTGATCCCAGAGGCCGACGGGGATTCTCAGGAGCAGCTCTTCCGAGAAGACCTCCCCCTTCTTGGCATAGACCTTCTTCCCATCCTTAACGGCGCTGTCGGACGGTTTGCCATCCAGGAGTTTTGCCAGCCGCCGGACCATGGTCTTGCGAATGATCTCCACCTCATCGCGCTGGTCCTTTTCCAGGCGCTGGATCTCCTGGTCTTCGATGAGCCGCGTACG
Source organism: Syntrophobacteraceae bacterium (assembly GCA_033812955.1). GTDB lineage: Bacteria > Desulfobacterota > Syntrophobacteria > Syntrophobacterales > Syntrophobacteraceae > JADGQM01. The sequence continues at coordinate 5,611 of JAPXSS010000102.1, forward strand.
CTCATCCTTCTCGACCCCCTTGCGCGAAAACACCTTGGCATCGATGACAATGCCCTCAACTCCGGGCGGAACGCGCAACGAGGTGTCTTTGACATCACTCGCCTTCTCGCCGAAGATGGCGCGGAGCAGTTTCTCTTCGGGGGTCAACTGGGATTCTCCCTTCGGAGTCACCTTCCCGACCAGGATGTCGTTGGGCTGTATGTAGGCTCCGATGCGAACGATCCCACTTTCGTCAAGATCCCTCAGCGCTTCTTCGCCCACGTTGGGAATATCCCGAGTGATGTCTTCTTTGCCCAGTTTGGTGTCACGAGCAACGAGTTCGAATTCTTCGATGTGAATGGAGGTGAACACATCCTCTTTGACGATCCGTTCGCTGACCAGGATCGAATCCTCAAAATTATACCCGCCCCAGCTCATGAAGGCGACCGTGACGTTTCGCCCCAGAGCCAGCTCACCGTGGTCGGTCGACGGCCCGTCGGCGAGGATCTGGCCCTTCAAGATCACATCGCCCTGCTGGACCAGCGGCTTCTGGTTGATGCAGGTGTTCTGGTTCGAGCGTTTAAACTTGGTGATTTTGTAAATATCGACCCCGCTTCGGGTTTCCATGGCTTCTTCCGCTACCCGGATGACGATCCGGGTGGCATCTACGTACTCGACCATCCCGGCTTTCTTTGCCACGATGGCGACCCCGCTGTCCCTGGCGACCCGCCCCTCGATACCGGTTCCGACCAAGGGCGCGCGGGTTTGAATCAGCGGAACCGCTTGGCGCTGCATGTTCGAACCCATGAGGGCACGGTTGGCGTCGTCATGATCCAAAAATGGGATCAGAGAGGCCGACACGCTCACCAGCTGATTGGGCGAGACGTCCATGTATTTGATCTCTTCAGGCGGCACCAGCACGTATTCACCGGCCTTGCGGGAGGAAATCTGAACGCTGGTGAAGCGTCCCTTTTCATCCAGGGCGGCATTGGCTTGGGCAATCGGGTATTCCTTCTCATCCATGGCGGTGAGATACTTGACATTGCTCCTGGCTGCCGCCGCTTCGACCTCCCGATAGGGGGTTTCGATGAAACCGTAAGGGTTGACCCGGGCGTAGGTCGAAAGTGAGACAATCAAACCGATGTTGGGGCCTTCCGGGGTTTCGATGGGGCAGATCCGACCATAATGCGTGGGATGGACGTCCCGGACCTCGAACCCGGCCCGCTCCCGGGTGAGACCTCCCGGGCCGAGGGCGCTCAGTCGCCGCTTGTGGGTGATCTCGGAAAGCGGGTTGGTCTGGTCCATGAACTGCGAGAGCTGGCTGGCCCCGAAGAACTCCTTCACCACTGCCGACACCGGCTTGGCGTTGATCAGATCATGGGGCATAAGCGCCTCGACCTCCTGCAGCGTCATGCGTTCCTTGATCGCTCGTTCCATCCGGACCAGGCCGATCCGGTACTGATTCTCGAGGAGCTCGCCGACCGCGCGAACCCGCCGATTCCCCAGATTATCGATATCGTCGATGGCGCCCTGCGAGTCTTTGAGGCGGATGAGGTGTTTGACCGCCTCGAGGATATCTTCCCGGCGCAGGGTGCGTTGCTCGAGCGGAACGTCGGTGAGGCCGAGCTGCAGGTTGAGCTTGAAGCGGCCGACTTCCGAGAGGTCGTAATGATCCGGGCTGAAGAAGAGGTTGTTGAAAAAGTCGGTGGCCACCTCGAGGGTGGGGGGATTGCTGGGGCGCAGCCGCCGATAGATCTCGATGAGGGCGTCTTCGCGGGTGTTCACCTTGTCCAGGAGCAGGGTGTTGCGAAAGGATGGACTGATGTCCTGGCCTTCGAGGTGCAGTAATTCGATGGCCTGCACCTGCCGCCCGATGAAATCAGCGATCATCTTCTCGGAGACGGCGTCGTTGCATTCCGCAATGATCTCGCCGGTGCTGAAGTCGACCACGTCCTGGGCCAGGACCCGCCCGACGAGTTCGTCGGTCTTGATCGGCAGCCGGCTGATGCCGACTTCTTGCAGCTTCTTGAGCGCCTGCTTGCCGAGCTTCCGGTTCTTCTTGATCAAGACTTCACCGGTTTCGGGGTGGAGAATGTCTTCCGGTGCCCGGCTGCCCACCAGGATCTCCGGGTTCAATTCCTTGTCCGACTGGACCTCATCGCCGATAAAGATCCGCTCACTGGGATAGAATCGGTTGAGGAGTTCTTCCGTGGTGTACCCAAGAGCTTTGAGGAGTACCGTTGCCGGGAATTTGCGGCGTCGGTCGATGCGGTTGTACAGAATGTCCTTGGGATCGAATTCCAGATCGAGCCACGATCCACGAAGCGGAATGATGCGCGCTGAATAGAGGACCTTCCCGCTGGAATGGGTTTTGCCATGGTCGTGATCGAAGAAAATACCCGGCGAACGATGCAACTGGCTCACCACCACCCGTTCCGTGCCGTTGACGATAAAGGTCCCGTTGTTGGTCATCAGGGGCAGGGTCCCGAAATAGATATCCTGTTCCTTGATGTCGCGAATGGATTTCTTGCCGGTCTCCTTGTCGACGTCGTTGACCACCAGGCGGACCACGATCTTTAGCGGCGCTTCGTAGGTCATGCCTCGTGCCAGGCATTCCTCGACGTCGTACTTCACTTCCCCGAAGCTGTACTGCACAAACTCCAGAGACGCCGTGCCATTGAAGTCTTCAATGGGAAAGACACTCTTGAAGACTTCCTGGAGTCCCTTATCGCTCCTGGCTTCCGGAGGGACATCCTGCTGCAGAAATTGATCGTAGCTTTCTTTCTGCATTTGAATCAGGTTCGGGATGTCGACGATTCGGTGAATCTTTCCGAAAGACTTCCGCAACCGATATTCGTGAGCTAAAGCCGTTGGCATACTGACTCCTGCAACTTAATAACTGATGGCAAGAGGGATGGTCGGTTGATGCCGGTGCGTCCTTGCCACCATCCAAACCCTCACCACATTATTAAGATGCCAAAAAACTGAAATCGGAAACCGGCATGGGGGTGATTTCCGCCGATTTCCGATGAACATTTCAAAGAGTGAGTGAATCTATTTGATCTCGACCGTAGCGCCGGCTTCGGTCAGCTGTTTTGCGACGGCCTCGGCTTCTGCCTTGGGGATTGCTTCCTTGACGATGCCCGGCAGCTTCTCCACCAGGTCTTTGGCTTCCTTCAGACCCAGGCTGGTAATCGCCCGTACTTCCTTGATGACGTTGATCTTCTTGTCACCCACACCGGTGATGACGACCGAAAACTCGGTCTGCTCCTCGACCGGGGCCGCCTCAACCGCCGCTCCCGGCATAGCCGCAATCGCCATGGGCGCTGCCGCACTAACCCCGAAGCGCTCTTCCAGTTCCTTGACGAACCCGCTCAGCTCTAAAACCGTCATGTCTTCAATGAACTTGATGACATCCTCTTTACTGATATCAGACATTTTTCCCTTCCTCCAATCGGAATTAACCTTGTTCCTTCTGCTGCTGAATCGCTGCCAACACCCCAACAAGAGATCGCGGTACGCCGCACAAAACCCTGACCAGACCGGTAGGTACTGCATTCAGGGTTCCCAGTAGTTTGCCCAAAAGCTCGTCCCGCGGCGGTAGATCCGCCAGGGTGGCTACTGCCTCCTTGGTGAGGAGGTGTTTGCCCAGGGCCCCGCCTTTGATCTTCAGCTTTTCATTGGTCTTGAGGTACTTCTTGATGATCTTGGCCGGGGCTGCGGGGTCGCCATAGCTGATGGCAACCGCGCAGGTGCCTTGCACCAAGGGCTGCAGGGCGGCAGCGCTCGTATCCTGGATCGCCAGGCGCATGAGCGTGTTCTTGATCACACAGAAATCCACCTGCTCCGCCGCCAGTGCGATGCGCAGGTCGGTCATCTCTGCCACGGTGAGCCCCTTGAAATCGGTGAGGATAGTCCCGGTAGCACGCTGCAGCTTTTGATGCAGATCAGCAACCACTTGCTCCTTTTTGGCTCGCTCCAAAGTCTTTCTAGCCTCCCTTCTTCTGCCGGTGTGCTTTCGACTTTATCCTGCAGAACCGCCCAAGGCGGGCGTTGCAGCGGATCGGTCCAGCGAATCCGTGAGCCTGATTCGGTCCTTCACCCATCTCGGTAGGTGCCCCTTCGAACGCGGTGGGGCCTTTAAACACCTCTTCGATGTACCTACGGTCTCAGACAGTTGAAAGCCAAACGGCAGGGTTGACATGGTCTTCCAATCCGTTCCCACCCAGTGGGAACTAGGACATGATTGCCTTCACCGCCAGGGGATCGATCTGGATACCCGGTCCCATGGTCGTGGAAATGGCAATCCCGCGTAAATAGGTACCCTTGGCCGCAACCGGTTTGAGGCGGATGAGGGTGTCGAGGAAAGCGGAGATGTTCTGGATCAGTTTCTCCTGCCCGAACGACACCTTGCCCATGGGGGCGTGCACAATCCCGGTCTTTTCGACCCGGAAATCGACCTTGCCCGCCTTGATTTCATTGACGACCTTGTGCAGATCGAAGGTGACCGTTCCAACCTTAGCATTGGGCATGAGACCGCGGGGACCGAGGACTTTGCCGATCTTGCCGACCGTGCCCATCATATCGGGAGTGGCGACGGTCTTGTCGAAGTCCAGCCAGCCTGCATTGATTTTCTCTACCAGTTCATCTCCGCCGGCGTAATCGGCGCCGGCCTCGAGGGCTTCTTTCACCTTCTCTCCCTTGGCGAACACCAACACCCGTACCGTTTTGCCCAGACCGTTGGGCAGGACCACGGTCCCGCGCACCATCTGGTCCGCGTGGCGCGGGTCGACGCCCAGGCGCACGGCAATATCCAGACTCTCGTCAAATTTGGCAAAGGTAGATTCGGTCGCCAGTTGGACGGCTTCATGAAAGGTGTAGCGCTTGGTGCGGTCAACCGCCGCCAGCGCCGCACGATGTTTTTTTCCGTGTTTCGCCATCTTCAACTCTCCACAAGCATAGCGGTCAATGCGTCATCGCCGACGCATCCCTATTGCACCTCGATCCCCATACTCCGGGCGGTCCCCTCGATGGTAATGATCGCTGCCTTCAGGTCCCGGGCATTGAGGTCCGGCATCTTCAAGCGGGCGATTTCCTCGACCTGCGCCGTGGTCACCTTGGCCACTTTAGTGCGGTTGGGTTCACTGGAACCCTTGGCGATCTGGGCGGCTTTTTTCAGGAGAATCGCGGCCGGAGGCGTTTTGGTGATGAACGTGAAACTGCGATCGGCATAGACGGTGATGACCACCGGAATGATCATGCCCTCCTGCCCCTGGGTGCGTGCGTTGAAGGTCTTGCAGAATTCCATGATGTTCACCCCGTGCTGGCCCAAAGCGGGACCGATGGGGGGCGAAGGGTTTGCCTGTCCGGCGGGTACCTGCAGTTTGATATTTGCTACGATCTTTTTTGCCATCCTCTTCTTGACTCCTGCTAGCAACCTGTTCGTTGGTCTTCCTAAAGGCGATTGACCTGCACGAAGTCTAGTTCAACCGGCGTCGAGCGCCCGAAAATACTCACCAGGACCCGGACCTTGCCCTTTTCTGGCATCACTTCGTCCACAGTCCCGTTGAAATTGGCAAACGGCCCGTCAATGACGCGGATGTCGTCCCCTTTCTCGAACCGGTATTTGGGACGCGGCTTCTGGGCCCCCTCCTGCATCTGCTGGATGACCGCCTCCGCCTCCTCGTTGGACAACGATACGGGACGGTCCTGGCTGCCGATAAAGCCGGTCACCTTGGGGGTGTGACGCACCAGGTGCCAGGTCTCGTCGTTCAATTCCATCTGTACCAAAATGTAACCCGGATAAAACTTCCGCGAGGAAGCCTTGCGCTGGCCCTTGACCAGTTCGATCACCCGTTCGATCGGCACCAGAATCTGCCCGAAGAGAGCTTCCTTCCCATCGGATTTGATGCGTTCTTCCAAGGCCGCTTTGACCTTGTGCTCAAATCCCGAATAGGTATGTATGATGTACCACTCTTTGGCCACGAATCGACTCCGGTGAAAATGATGTAAAAACGACCGCCCCGGCTCCCGCCGAGCGGGAT
>JAPXSS010000103.1:0-11583 GCA_033812955.1 Syntrophobacteraceae bacterium
CTTCTTTGCTGCCCACCCAGCGTGATAGGCTCCCGGTCCATGGTCTCCGACCGGCTACTCCCATGCCCTGTCGGGATCTCGCAAACCTCTGGCAGACCTCGTGCTTTCGCCCGTGTCCCGGTCTGGACTTCGCCACTAATGAGAAGGCTCATCGCTACGCACGGCCGAATCGTGTTCGCTTTACTACGGACTGCAAGTTCGCCTCCGCTTGCTCCCCACCCCACCTCAAGGTGGCGCAGTTACCTTTGGCTATCGGGAGTGGGCATCTCCCGCGAGAGGACTTGCACCTCTCTGATCGCGCCTGCTCCCAGGCGCACTCACCCCCCCGGCGAACGCCGGGGTCCAGGCAATTTATGAATTCTCGTCAGAGGCATGCCGGAATGACGCCTGAGGATAATGGTCATTCTGCTCTCCGGGTGGTACTATCTGCTTGGTGAGCCGTCTCAACTGCTCACCTCGATCTCCAGTTGAATGGGTTTGAAGAGATAGATGACCCTGCCGGTCGCGGAGACATCGTCATAGCTCAACAGAAGATTGACCTGCTTGCCGTTCCAGAAACATTTCGGTTCAGATTCAACAGGTTGAAAGGGTGGACCAAGCTCCTTGGCAAATGCTTCCCGCAACCTGTTAAAATCACCCAGGGAACTGAAGTAGATCATCACATTGTAGAATCGGTTTTTATAAAACCCGTAGATGATCTTGTCTACGTCGGCGTCCCCGACCCTGGTCAGCTCATTGACCTTCTCAAAGAACTTCAAGTCCCCTTCTTCAGCCAAAAGCCTCAGTTCCGGCAGGTCACGAAGGTTGCTGCCCCACTTCATGCCCCTGAAATCAGCCGGTTCTTTCGTCGTCCGAGGCAGCAGCAGGTAACCTGCCCCCAGCATCAATACCAGCGCCGCTGCCAGCGTCACCCACACGACCCGTTTTTCCTGTTGGAAAAGAGACATCACCCTTCCTTTTCAGTTATTACTCATTCGTCTCTTCTTCGAACTCGATCCCCAAATGTCGCTTCACGAAGTCGAGCAGCCGCTGACCCTCTGCCGTCGGCAGCCAGCCAGTCCCGGCGCATTCCGGGCAGTCGAGCAGCGCCCCATGATCATGCCATGGGATCAAGCCACTGCCCCAGCACTTCCAGCACTTAACCTTCCAGCTCCGGCAGACTCATAGCCTCATTCCTCTGATGCTACCGGGCTCCATGCTCAGTCGTTGGCGAAATGTAAGTCATCACCCTCTACCACGAAGCACCCGTGAATGGTTGCTTCATCTGTCTTTGGAAGCCTTCGTGTGACTTCGCCCGAAAAAGCGGTCGAAATGCCTGCCATCCGTATTTTGGTCGCCCCTAAAACTCGGCATGTCCCGGCGTCCTGGGAAAGGGGATCACTTCCCGGATATTGGAAAGGCCGGTAACGAACTGAATCATCCGCTCCAACCCGAGACCAAAACCCGCATGGGGCACGGTGCCGAATTCCCTCAAATCGAGATACCAGCGGTAGTCTTCGGTGGAGATCCCTTTTTCAGTCATTTGCTCAAGCAGCACCTCGTGTCGTTCTTCCCGCTGCGAGCCGCCGACAATCTCGCCGACCCGTGGCACCAGAACGTCCATGGCCGCCACCGTCCTCGCATCGTCGTTCACTCGCATGTAAAAAGGTTTAAGCTCACGGGGAAAATCGATCACGGCAACCGGCTGGTGAAACAGTTTTTCAGTCAAATAGCGCTCGTGTTCCGCCTGCAGATCATTCCCCCATTCCACGGGGAAGGTAAAGCATTCGCCCGAGCGTTCGAGCAAGCGGATCGCCTCCGTGTAGGAAAGCACCTTGAAGGAACTGTCCAAAGCGTTGTGCAAGGACTCGATGAGGGCTGGTTCAACGAAACGCGTGAAGAATTCAAGATCTTCGCAGCAATCGCTCAAAACCGCACCAATCAGGTACTTAACGAAGGTCTCCGCCAGGTCGAGATTATCCTGCAGGTCCGCAAAGGCCACTTCCGGCTCGACCATCCAGAATTCCGCCAGGTGTCTGCTGGTATTTGAATTCTCGGAACGAAAGGTGGGACCGAAGGTATACACCTTGCCCATTGCCAGGGCGAAGATTTCCGCCTGCAACTGGCCGCTTACCGTGAGGTAGGCTGGGCGGTTGAAGAAATCGTGCTCGAAGGGGTTTTCAGGGGCAGCAGCCAGCAGCCTTTCGGGACCGAGCGTCGTGACGCGGAAGACCTCCCCGGCACCTTCACAATCACTGGAGGTAATGATCGGAGTGTGGATATAGTAAAAACCGCGCTCCTGGAAAAACTGGTGGATTGCATAGCTCAGCCGGTTGCGCAGACGCACGACCGCCCCGATAGTGTTGGAGCGCGGTCGCAGATGAGCAATCTGCCTCAGATATTCCAGAGAATGCCGCTTCTTTTGGAGCGGATAGCTCTCGGGATCGGAACGCCCGTAGAGTATCATCCTTTCCGCGCGCATCTCAATGGACTGCCCTTTGCCCGGAGAAAGAAGAACCGGCCCTTCAACCAGCAGGCTGCTGCCGGTGGTGATGTCGGCCAGACTGACCCCATAGCCTTGATGGTTGTGTTCGGCGATGATCTGTAGACTCTTCACAGAGGAGCCGTCGTTGAGTTCGATGAAACTGATGCCGGCTTTCGAATCCCTGCGTGTTCGCACCCACCCCTGCACCCGGGCGGTTTTGCCGACATATGACGTGCCTTGAGCAAAGAGCTCAGCAATGCGCATTGCCTTTTCGATCATGGCGGACGTTATCCTCTCTTGGCTATTTTTCATTTTACCCATATTATCCTATCACGTTTTTGAGACTGACGGCAGGAGTCCGTCGTGGGAGATCGGAATTAAGTTTCAATGGGCTTCGCGGGCACAGACTGGTGATGTCCGATTGCTCCGATGGGTACTGACGGAGAGGAGATCCGATCCTTGGAGCTGGTGAGAGCGGCATTCTATTCCGTCTTGAATTCCCTGGAACCCCTGGCTCGGCGCTTCCTTGCCTCCAGAATCCAGGCAGATCCGCTTTTCTGGCGAGGGCGCCTGGGACATTATCATACCGAATCCGTGAAGCCTGGTTGGCCCCGCATCTGGCTTCATGCTGCCTCTGTCGGGGAGGTTACGGGCGCCATCCCAATCGTTCGTGCCTTGCGGGATCAACTGCCCGATGCCGCCATCACCCTCACCGTGACGACTCCTCAGGGCTTTCAGTTCGCTCGCACCAACCTTTCTCCGTGGGCTCAGATTCTTCCCTTCCCGCTTGATTTTCCGCCCGCTATCGAGCGGGCATTCCGACAATTGCTCCCTGATCTCTACGTGGGCCTTGAGGGAGAATTCTGGCCCAACCTGTTTTACTTTCTCGAACGCTACCAGACTCCCGCGCTTTTGCTCAATGGCCGGCTTTCCCATCGTTCCACTATCTGGTATGGGCTCTTCCAGCCTCTCTTCAAGCCGATCTTCAGGCAATTTGTGTGGCTCGCGATGCATGCCGAGGAAGATCGTCACAATGTTCTCCTCCTGGGCGCATCCCCCGAGCGGACCTGCGTGCTGGGCAGCTCCAAATACGATGCCCTGGTCCTGCGCAAGGACCCGGAAAAGGTGCGGCGCTGGCGACAAGCGCTGGGCCTGTCTGACGGAGTCCCGGTGATTGTTGGAGGAAGCCTCCGTGGTCAGGAATGTATCAGTCTGCTGGAGGTTTTTCGGGACCTTAGCAATTCCGCTCCTGCGCTCGTCGGGCTATTTGCCCCCCGACATTTGACTCAGGTGCCCGCCATGGCGGCATGGCTTGAACGTCAAGGGATTCCTTTCCAATTGTTTTCCGAGTTCGACCAGGCAACTGCCAGGAGATCCTCATCCGTTGTTCTGGTGGATCGCATCGGCTTGCTCCTCGACCTATACGGACTCGGCGACCTCGTTTTCTGTGGCGGCACGATTGAACCCATCGGCGGTCACAATATCGTTGAGCCGGCGGCTTGGGGGAAACCGGTTTTCTATGGCCCTCACTTGCAAAAAGTTGCCGATGAACATATTATCCTGCGAACCTTTCGAGGAAGCTTTCTGGTGCGGGATGCAGACGATCTTCGGCGGCAATGGGACCATTGGCTCCAGCGCCTGCCCGACCTGCGGCTTCATGGGGAGTATGCCCGGAAGGCGCTGACAAGGCTTGGAGGGGTCTCCACCAGGCAGGTTGAACTGATCATGAAGGCTCTTTCCGGTGAGCTCGTCGGGTGACGCAAGGAAGCTGCCAAAGGCCTTCGAAACGTCCACGCAATCAAGCATGGAAAGGAAAGCATTGTGCCCAGAGAGTATCGTCCCAACACCAGAGAGTCCGCCGTCATCTCGAGGCTGGATCATGAAAAGGAGTCCCAGCGCTATACCGCGATGAATCTCCTGCGCCAGCACCTCGATCTCCTGAGTGACAAAATCGCCACCAAGCTGATCGAGGAGCGACTGGTGGAAACAACGAGTAAAGATGAGCTGGAGGGTCAGCTCCATTTCAGCCTGGAAACCCTGCTGACGGCGGAAGAATTCGACATCCAATTCCACCTTGCCAACGTCCGTTCCCTGGTGCCGCGCCCGCACTTCATCAGTCTCTATGTGACGGCGTTCATTATCGAAAAGTTGATCGACCATCGCTGCATCGTGGAAATCTATGGAACCGACGAGGATATTTACCACTGCGTCAACCGCCAAGTTGCCAAACTCATCCCGCTCTGAAAGGGTATCCCACGCAAGTCGGTTTTGCCTGGTAGCCTGACTGTGGTCAGTTCCCTCCAGGCACAGCGAGTGTTTGAGGCTTGATGTCACGACGCGCGTGACGTGCCAGGTCCTTGAGGACCGCGAGGTCCTGAATCGTAAAACCGGCATGTCGACAGGCAAAAAAGGTATTGTTGTGATAGAGCGGCTCGTTTTCAAGGTCGAACGGGCTCTGCGCCACAGCTTCCCGCCACATGGCCGTTCCTGGAATCGGGGAATACTCGGCTAGGTACGGTCTCACCCCGGTCTCCTGCACGGTGGCGATGGCCGCCGCAACTTCTTCCGGAGACTGCCTCGGCAGTCCGCAGAGCAGATACACCCCGATTTGGTTTGCGGTGAAACCAGCGGCCAGCAAATTTGCCACCGTTGCCCGAAACATCTCCGTTTCCACCTTGCCACCCCAATCCCGCTGTCTTTTCGGTTCGGTCGTTTCGAGTCCGAGACGCAGGGTGGTGAAGCCGCTCTCACACAGCAGCCGGCACCAGGCGGGGGTCAAGGCTCGAATGTGAACCGCATTGGGAGTATGAAAACGAAGTCCGGGCAGGTCGCGGCACACTCTTCTCAAAACCGGCTTCAGGCTCTCTTCGGCCTGGATCAGAAGGGCATCATCATAGAAGGCAAAATCCACCACACCGAAGTCTCGATGCCATTTAAGGATTTCGCGATAGACCGCCTCAGCGTTGCGCCTCTGCCATCGTGGCTGGAGCACTCCGGAAGCACAGTAGGGGCACTTGAAGGTACAGCCAAGACCGGTCAATAGTGGAACGTAGGTGAGCCTCGGGAGAAGATCCCAGGCCGGGGCCGGAGCGATGTCGAACCGGCCCCAGGTGTTTCGGTTGGTCAGGCTGAACCCCGTGGCTGCTGCGATTCTATCCGGGATAACCGGCTGGGGCACGGTGACAACCTCACTGGCGCCGCTGGTCCTCCCGGCATGTTCGCCACAGAGTCGGGCATAGATCCCCCCCAGCCAGACCGGGGTTATGGGGAAGACCTCGCGGATCACCCGAATCGTCTCCTGGACTCCGGGATACCAGTAGGTCATCATCGAGGTCACCCAGATGAGAGTCGGTTGCTCAACTGCCAGGAGCTGCTGACGGAAGCTGTCGGGATGAATCCCGTACCGATAGTAGTGCCGGGGCATATCGGCATAGGCTGGCGGTTTGCCAATGCGCACCCATGGGTACTTACCGGTACCGTAACGCCGATGGACGGGGGGGATGATGTCGGGATGCTGCGTAGTAAAGGGATCGTGGCGGTCGAGACAATCGATCAGAGTCACTCCACAACCGCCTTCCCGCAGCAACGAACCCAGCAGCAGCAATCCGAGGGGCTTAGTCCAGTAATCGTAAGCGGCAAAGTCGGTGATCCAGGGATTGATCAGGAGGATAAGGGGTGCCTTGACCATAACCGCCATCATCAAAAAACGCTACCAGGTTGCCGGAATTAGGTGTTAAGTAAATCTCAATTGCATCTTATATCCCCATCTTATCAGTGGTCAAGCCGTCAGAAGCGAGCGGGGAAGAGCTCAGGAGCAGGGCATGCGGGCAGTGGTACAACGAGTGTTGGAAGCAAGGGTGTGGGTTGAAAGGGCGGTTGTTGGCGAGATAGGAAAAGGTATTCTGGTCTTTCTCGGGGTGGCTCAGGGAGATACCCACGAAGATGTGCGCATCCTGGCTGAGAAGGTAGTTCATTTGCGTCTGTTCCCCGATGCCGAGGACAAGATGAATCGCTCTGTCCTCGAGATCGATGGTGGAATCCTGGTGGTTTCTCAGTTTACGCTGCTGGGGGATTGTCGCAAAGGTCGGCGACCGTCGTATGCTGCTGCTGCCACGCCGGACCAGGCCAGAGGGCTCTACGAGGCTTTTGTCTCAGCACTCCGTCAGTTCGCAACGGTAGTCGCGACCGGCCGTTTTCAGGAGCTCATGCAGGTTCAACTGATCAACGACGGTCCCGTAACCCTGCTCATGGATTCCAGGAAAACCTTTTAGCGAGGTGGAGTGAAGAAGGTGAATTCCAAAGCACTGTTCACCGCATCAGAAAAGCCTATCGAGCACATGCCTTCTTCCGGCATATACGTGGACGAGGAGGGTGACTGGTATTACCAGAATGACAGGATCATTCGGGAGGATATCCTTGAGCTGTTTCTCTCCAACCTTTCCCTGGCTGCCAACGGCGTTTTTTGCATCGAGTGGCGGGGACAGTGCTCTACCCTCGAGGTGGCAGACACTCCGTTTGTGGTGATCCGGGTCGACCGGATTTCCTTGATGGAAGGGCAGGGCGAGGGAATTGCGATCCATCTGAAACACCTGCCGGAGGTCGAAAGCCTCGATCCTTCGACGCTTCGCATTGGCAAAGACAACATCCCCTATTGTGCGGTTCGCAACAGACACTATCGAGCTCGGTTTTCGCGGCCGGCCTATTACCAGTTGGCGAACTGGATTGACTTTGATCCAGTGTCGGAGTTCTTTTTCCTCGAGCTTAACGGCATCCGCTATCCCGTTGCTCCGCTTGTGCCGTCCTAGTGCTTTTTTTGGTTGTTAGGCGGTGGACGCTTGGGGTAATTTAGGCAGGAGTACTCGGAACAGAGCATCGACCACTCAGATTGTGCGTTGGCGGTCAGCTTTCAGACTTCTTTCACTGGTATGAGGAGGAGCTATGAGTTCCGTGTTTCAACCCGGCATGACCCACGAAATAGCGGTGAAAACCAAACCCGAAGATTCCGCCCAGAAGTTTTATCCTCACCTTCCCGATGTTTTTGCCACGCCCTTTCTGGTAGGCTTGATGGAAAGGGTTTCCGCCGAACTGATCAACCAACACCTGCAACCCGGCGAACAGTCGGTAGGCATCGCCATGGACTTAAAGCACATGGCGGCCACTCCTCTTGGCATGGAGATTCGCGTCAAGACTGAAGTGACCGCAGTCGAGGGTCGCAAACTGACGTTTCGGCTGGAAGCCTATGATGAGGTAGAAAAGATCGGCGAAGCCAACCACGAACGGTTCATCATCCAGGCAACCAAGTTCAGCGCCAGGGTTGCGGACAAAGCAAAGAAAGCAGCATCGTAAGGAACTCGAACGGAAAGAACACCCTTCGTTAACACATACTCGTTCCCTGGGCTCCTGACCAATATCATCAAATCCCTCCACTCCTGCAGCCTCCTGACGGGTTCACGGGCGCGGGTACGTTGGCGCTGCGGTTCGAAACGGGCAGCAGCGGTCTGCCTGACTTTAACTCCGACCATCACGGCAGGAGGTTTATCCTATGGGTTCCAAAGATTTACGGGCGTTTTTCCATCCGGCCAGTATCGCGGTCATCGGGGCCTCGGAAACTCCCGGAAAATTCGGCCACGAAATCCTGAAAAACCTTGTGGAGGGAGGATTTCCCGGCGCGCTGTATCCCATCAATCCCAGGAGCAGGAAGATTCTCGGGCTGGCCTGTTTCACCAATGTGAAGGAGATCCCCGACAGTGTGGATTTGAGCGTGCTGATCATTCCCGCGCGCATGGTGCCTCAGGCGATTCAGGATTGTGGCGAAAAGGGAGTGAAGGCCGCCGTTATCATCTCGGGCGGGTTCAGCGAAGCGGGGGAGGAAGGCACCGCCCTGCAGCAGGAACTGGCGAAGATCGCTGCTCATTATGGAGTGCGGGTCATCGGTCCAAACTGCCAGGGTGTCAACAATCCCTACCATCCGTTGTGCGCTTCCTGGCCGCTCTTAACGCGCAAGGGGGCCGTCGCCGTCATCAGTCAGAGCGGCACCGTCGGTGCTGCCATGATGGACTGGTTTTCCCTTGAAGAACTGGGGGTCTCCAGCTTCGTGGCGCTGGGGAATCGAGCCGATGTCGATGAAATTGAGCTGATCCAGTACTTTGAAGATGATCCCCATACGCGCGTGATTGCCGCCTATATTGAAGGCGTAAAAGACGCCGACCGGTTTCGAAAGGTTCTGGCATCGCTGAAAAAACCTCTTGTGATGCTGAAATCGGGCCGCACCCCCAAAGGACGGGTTGCCGCCGAATCTCACACCAAGTCCCTGGCAGGGATCGATGCGGTCTATTCTTCGCTTTTTCGTCACTACGGCGTCTGTCGCGCCGACACCACCGAGGAATTCTTCGACTTTGCCAAGGGGTTCGCGTACCTTACCCCCCCGGGCGGCAATCGCATTCTATTCATCACCACTTCTGGCGGGGCTGCCATCCTGGCGACGGACGCCGCCGAGCAGGAAGGGTTCCAGGCTACGCCGCTTCCTGCAGAACTGGCTGCCCAGCTTGAGGGGATCATCCCACCCCACGCCATTCGCGCCAATCCGCTCGATTTGACGGGTGATGCCGATGCGAGCATGTTTCGGGAAGTCATCGAGCGAGCTCGCCCCTACTACGATACCCTTGGCGTCATTTACGGCGATCCGATTGTGGATGGTTCCCAAGTCGTTACGCCGGGCGCCAACGAACTTGTCATCTGTCTGGGAGGGGCGGAGGTCGAACGGTCGGAAAAGCTGAAGATGCATCACCGGGGTATTCCCGTTTTCCCCACCCCGGAGCGGGCCATACGCACCCTGGCGCAGCTCCTCCCGGCGGCGAGAAAGGCCGTGCGGGCAAAGCCCACCTATCCAGTAGCCACCGGGCGAAGCCAGTTGAGCGTCTTCGAGAGCCTTAGCTTCATCAGAGACCAGGGTTTTGACTGTATCGTCAACCGCCTTGCCGAGAGTCCGGGGAAGGCCGTCCACCATGCGCACCTTATTGGTTTTCCAATCTCCATGAAGATTGACTCGCCGGATATTCTGCACAAATCCGATTGCGGCGGGGTAAGGCTCAATCTGCAGACCCCACACGGCCTGCGCTCGGCCTACGCGCACATGATGGAACAGGTCAAGGCGCAACACCCCAGCGCTCGGATCAATGGGGTGGTAGTGAGTGCCATGGCGGCATCGGGGCTGGAAGTGATTCTGGGCATGAACCGCGATCCCCAGTTTGGCCCCATCATCATCTTCGGACTGGGCGGCATTGCCGTTGAACTGTTCTGCGACGTCTCCATGCGCCTGCTCCCCATCGATCACCAGGAAGCCCTGAACATGATCAATGAAATCAAGAGCGCCACCCTGCTGAAGGGGTTTCGCGGACAACAGGCAGTCGATGAAGACGCTCTCGCGCATGGTCTGCTGAAGCTGGCTCACATTGCTGTAGCCCACCCGGAGATCGTGGAAATCGACCTGAACCCGGTTTTTGCCTATCCCGAGGGGATTGTGGTAGTGGACGCCCGGATTCTGATGCGATAATCGACCTTCTCTTCGTTCATTGAGCACTCTCTCAGTGCTGTAAGCGGCGTTTCAGCGCTTCCAGTTTCTCCAGGGACGCTGCCGGCAATGGTGTGATGGAATCCTGACCGAGGAGTCTGGCATAGAAAAAAACCGTTGCGGCATGTTCGAGTTTTTCCAGGCGCAGGTAAGCCTCGTCCAGGGTTTTCCCGAGAGTAAGAGAACCGTGGCGTTCGAGAAGAACAGCCTGATGTTTATTCAGATACGGGGCAATGGCGGCCGGGACTTCCGCGGTGGCAGGGGTTGCATAGGGCGCCGTTGGAACGTTGCCGAAGGTCAGCCACACTTCCGGTAGCGCTTCGGCCGGGAAAGGCAGTCCTGCGAGGGTCAAGGCAATCAGTATCGGCGGATGGGCATGAACCACCGCCGCTATCTCCGGGCGCTGACGGTACACTTCAAGGTGCATGCGGATTTCGCTGGAAGGTCTACCATATCCCGCCAGAACCTCCCCTCGATCATCGACGAGGAGAAGGTCCGCTGGCTGGAGCGTCCCTTTGGGTCGGCCGCTGGGAGTCACCAGCAACCGTTCCAAGGCGACGCGACAGCTCACATTTCCGTCGGTTGCGGCAATGAGCCCCTTGTCTGCAAGCTTCCGGCAGACCCTTATCACTTCCTCGCGTGCTCTGCGCTCCTCGTCCATGACAAACCTTTCCTCGCCAGCCTGTCTTGGCAGCGATCATCCCGGCTGGCGCCTTTTGTGTTTTTCACATGAATCTGCTAAAAGATCCCTGACACCCTTACGCCTGTGGCGATACAGGTTTGCAAAAAACGAGTGGCCCGAGGGACGGGTGGGGTTTCTTGCGCCGGGACCTGCCGCACAGCTTCGCCAAAACCTCGTAGTCACAGCCAACCGGTGACTGGATCTAGAAGGAAATGTATTATTCATGATAAAATGGTTCAAACGCAACAGCAAAGCCGTATCGGAACCATCAGAATGCATCACGCGAGAAGAGGTGCCCGTCCCCGACTTCATCTCCGAAGAAGTTCCGGATGCTGAGGCCGCCCTGATGGGCAGCGCGGGCGCGGAGGATAACATCGACGCCTCCTGGGAGCAGATGGAGACCGGACCACACCAGCCCGTCGCAGCGGCTGAAACGGTGGCTGCCGCCCCGCAGGCTGCGGTCGAGATGGAAAAAGGAAGGTTTTTCAAGAAGCTCCGCGAGCGCCTGGAGAAGACTCGGGAACAGCTCAGCAACCGTATCGATCGCCTGGTATTCGGGAAGAAGACGATCGACGGGGCACTTTTGGATGAGCTGGAGGAGGTGCTCATTACCTCGGACCTCGGCGTGCACACGGTCCAGAAGCTGCTGGGAAAGGTCTCGGAAAAGATCAAACGGCAGGAACTGAAAGACCCCGCCAAACTCCGGGAGCAACTGCGCGAAGAGATTCAGGCGCTGCTTGCCGTGCCGTGCGAACCATTGGACTTTCGCGCGGCCCGCCCCTTTGTGATCATGGTCATCGGCGTCAACGGGGTTGGGAAAACCACCACGATCGGCAAGCTGGCGCACCAACTCAAGCAGGAGGGACT
>JAPXSS010000104.1:0-11426 GCA_033812955.1 Syntrophobacteraceae bacterium
GGCGCAGCCGAGTCGAGAAAACGACCGGAGCGCAGCCGAGCCAGCCCATGGCGGCCAATGGCATAATGATAAAGACCGTCGGGCAGGCCCGGAAGATCGCGAGTGGCCAGATAGAGCTCGCAGGGATAGAGCGCTCCGGCAGAGGGCACGCTGCGATAAAAGAAATCCCCGCCTGCATGGCGGCTGCGGGCTGTAAGGCGATAGGCCAGGGCAAGAACGAGGCTCAATTGTTCCAGGGAGATGGCAGCTATCGATGGCACTGCCCTTTCGGAGGCAACAAGCTGCTGCAGCCCGGTGCGTTGCTCAGCGGGTGCGGCTGGCGGCAGCGGAACAACCTCCAGGCCTGGATAGTCCTTGAAAACAACGGGTTGGTTGGACCAGTCGAGCGTGTGCCCGCTCATCCGGTATCGGTCATAGCTCGTCAGCCGGTGGTATGCAGTGCAGGTGGTTTCCATGGTGGTTGCCTCCAGGAGCAAGCGCCCCTCAGCCGAGATGTCCCGGCAGTCCCTTCTCCATCGCCTTTCGGCTGTTCCTGGCGGGAACCGGAATGTTCGTTAACCATGCTTTTCGGCAAATTCCTTCATAAAAGCCACCAGAGCCTGCACCGCCTCGATGGATACCGCATTGTACAGGGAAGCCCGGCAGCCGCCCACCGATCGGTGGCCCTTGAGCCCGCCGAAGCCGCTGGTGGTGGCTTCCCTGATGAACTGCTCCTCCAATTCGGGGGTCGGCAGGCGAAAGGTGACGTTCATTTGCGACCGAGAATCCGGCCGCGCGGTGCCCCGGTAGAATCCCCCGTCGTCCAGACACGAGTAGAGCAGCCGGGCTTTTTCGCGATTGCTTGCTTCCATCTTGGCCACTCCGCCGATGGTTTCCTCAAGCCACTTGGTCACCAGCCCGACGACGTATACCGCGAAGCACGGGGGGGTATTGAACATCGACTTCTTTTCGGCAAAGGTGGTGTACTGCAGCATGGTGGGAAGATCTTTCGGCACTCGCGCCAGCATATCATCACGCACGATTACCAGCGTTACTCCGGCCGGCCCGACATTCTTCTGAGCACCGGCATAGATCAGCCCGAATGGCCGCGGATCGAACGTGCGGCTGAAGATATCCGACGACATGTCACTGATCACAGGTACGCCGCCGGTTTCGGGAAAGTCGTGCCACTGAGTGCCTCGAATGGTGTTGTTTGAGGTGATGTGGAGGTAAGCGGCCTCGGGAGGCACCGCGAAATCCCTGGGGATATAGGTATACTCGCGATCCTCCGAACCGGCCGCGACGATGACGTTCTTCCCGAGAATCCTCGCCTGTTTGATCGCATTGCTTGCCCAGGTCCCGGTGTCGATGTAGACGGCGGGCTTGCCGGGGATGGTGAGATTCATGGGGATCATGGCAAACTGGAGGCTCGCTCCCCCCTGGAGAAACAACACATGATAACGCTCATCGAGATTGAGCAGCCGTCTGATGCGGGCAATGGCCTCATCCAGCACTTTTTCGAAGGGTTTCGAGCGATGGCTGATTTCCAGAACCGACATGCCCGTACCCTGGAAGTCAAGCAGTTCCTGCTGGATTTGCTCAAGCACCGGCAGCGGCAGGGCAGCCGGTCCTGCATTGAAATTGTGGATACGTTTTGCCATTGATTCATACTCCTTGATAAAAAGTGTCAGCGCCGGGAAATCCTGGCACAGCCCAGCCACGCTAAAGATGGGGACCGCTTTTGTCAAACAGATTCTCCAACAGACTTTCTTCCGGCAGCCGTCATAACCGTTCTCCCCTTTTGCGTGCTTTCGTGCTTAAATAATAGCCTTGTACGGTCGCGGACGGTCGTGGCTTGCTGGGAGCACTCCTGGCCTCACCCGAGAGAGGAGCGCGTGCAAGTGGAACTCAAAGATCTTGCCTATCGCACTGATAAAGCAGGTGAAGTTCGACTGGTTATCGAAGACGGAGCTCTCCTGGAGTGGTCGGCGGCAACCGGGACAGCTCCTTCTGCCGCCCAGCTCGCCGCACTGGAAGAAGGTATTGTCCCCGTACGTTATGAGAAGAATCTGTCGGCTATCAAGCTTGCCGACCAAGCCCGTATTTGCAGAAGCCGGGTGCTGGTCTGTGGGTGCGGGGGGCTGGGCGGAACGCTCATCACTCTCCTCGCCCGGTTGGGCGTCGGGAAGCTGCGGCTGGTCGACGGCGACGCCTTTGCCGCCTCCAACCTCAATCGTCAGTGGCTCTGCGGCAGCCGGAACCTTTCCCGGTCCAAAGCGCTGGCGGCGGCGCAGCATGTACGGGACGTCAATCCCTTGATCGATGTGGAGACGTTCAACCACATCATGGATGAAAGTAACCTCGAGACCCTGGTGCAAGGGATGGATCTGGTCATGGATGCCCTTGACAACCTCGATGGGCGCTTTTTGCTGGCAACCGGGGCGCGTCGCCATGGCATTCCTTTTATTCATGGGGCTGCTACCGGGTGGTGGGGGCAGGTCAGCACCTTTCTGCCCGACTCCCCTCGGGACCTGGTGGCCATCTATGGCAGTGCCAAAGCGCGTGACACGCTGGAAATTGCCATGGGTGTGCTCAGTCCGACACCTTCGCTGATTGCCAGCCTTCAGGTCTTCGAGGCGATTCGCCTCATGGTCGGTAGAAAGCCCGCCTATGCTGACCGGTTGTTGTTTTTCGACGGTGAGAGCGGAGTAATGGAATGTATCATGCTATGAGGAGCCTTTATGCAGGTTGAATGGCAGGTTGCGTCGATTTCCGAGTGGCGCGCTGAGGCGCTGATCTTTTATGTTTTTGAAAATGCTTCTGAACCGTTGCCCGGCTTCAAGCGCTGGCTGCAGGAAAACGGCACCTGGTTGACCCAGTCCGCAGCCCTCCAGGACTTCCGGGGCAAGTTCAAAGATGCTGCAGTATGCTACGGGCCCTCCGAAACGCCTGTCACGCGCTTGGTGCTGGTAGGGTTGGGGCCGGAAGACAAGTTCGATCTGGACAAGCTGCGCGGTGCTTCCGCCGTTGGGCTGCGGAAGTGCCGGGAGTTGAAGCTCGGTGCAGCAGGCATTCCTCTGTCGGCACTGGAAGGCCTGTCCTGTGAAGCTGGGCAGGCCCTGTCCGAGATCCTCATTGGCGGCATGCTTGGTCTGTATCGCTTCGATGCTTTGAAAACGCGAGACCTTGACCCGGCGGATTACCCGGAAAAGCTCCTGCTCTTGTCCGAAGATGAACCGGACGAGATCCTGCGGCAGGTCCCCCCGTCCGCCGAGGCCGTGGTTTCGGGCATAACCCTGGCCCGCGACCTGACTACCGCTCCGGCCAATCAGGTGACGCCCGGCTTCTTCGTAACCACGGCGCGTGAACTGGCGGAGACACATGGGTTTCGCCTCCAGATCATCGATATGGTTATGGCTCAAGAATTCGGTATGAGGTCCTTCCTGGCAGTAGCGCAGGGAAGTCAGGAACCTGCGGCGGTCATTGTTCTGGAACATGCGCCCCCGGGAACGGAGGCGGAGCCACCGTTGGTTTTTGTGGGTAAGGGGATCACCTTCGATACCGGAGGCATTTCCCTCAAACCGGCCGATAAGATGGAGATGATGAAGCACGATATGGCTGGCGCGGCGGCAGTGCTTGGAGCTTTTGACATCCTGGGCCGAACAAGGATTCAGCGACGGGTGGTGGGGATTCTTCCCTGTACCGAAAATATGCCGGGGGGCAAAGCGTATAAACCGGGGGATGTGATCCAGTCCCTGTCCAACCTGACCATCGAAGTCATCAGTACTGACGCTGAAGGGCGGATGATTCTATGCGATGCACTGGCTTATGCGGTGACCTTTCAACCGGCGGCCATTTTCGATCTGGCCACGCTCACCGGCGCCTGCATCGTCGCCCTGGGTCATCAGGTGGCTGGAGTGATGGGAAACCGGGAAGGTTTGATCGAGTACATCCGGGAGATTGGCCTGCAGGTTGGCGAGAGGGTTTGGCCGCTGCCCTTGTGGGACCACTACTTCGAAAGCATCAGGAGTGATATTGCCGATTTCAAGAATGTCGGCGACCGCTCGGCCGGAACGATCATCGGCGGCGTCTTTCTCAAGCAGTTTGTCCCCGACCACATTCCCTGGATCCATCTCGATATTGCCGGCACCGCCTGGACTGATAAAGACCTACTCACTGCTCCCAAAGGTGCTACCGGTTTTGGAGTGAGGATCATGGTGGAACTGGCCCGGCGCTGGCCCGACCTGCGAGTCGAGTAGGCAGGCACCCGCGATGCCCGAGGAAAGCTGATTATTCGTTTGACTTAACCGATAAAAGATAAAGAATTATAAATGCATCTGCCGGTGCTGCCGGTTCGGTAACGCAACCCTTATCATTTGACCAGGATTCATGAAGCTTTTGGGAAAGATGCGATGGCAATGGGCATCTCCAAACTCCTTTTCGACCGCCGGGATTACGACTTGTTGAGCATCGTCAATGACGTGCTCAATCGGGAACAGTCTCTGAGCTACCTGCGTAATCTTCTTTATCCTTATATGCACCCGCGCGGAATCAAGGAAATGGCGGCTTCCCGGGGCCTCCGCATGGCCTATTCGGCAGTGCGCCTGATGGAATCCCTCGAACTGGGAAAGGCTGATGACCGCATCACGGCTCTGCGGTGCCTCCGTGATGAAGTGATGCACAGTGGCGATAGCCCTATGCCCAACAATATGGCCCGGGTGCTCCTGGTTATCATGAAGGAGATGGTGCGGGCGCGGGGTGACGAGTACCGTCAATTGCAGCTGGCTCACGATTTTCGTACCGCAGCAACCGGCAAGCCGCGCCACATCCGCGCTTTCCTGCACCGCTATTTTCTCCTGGAAATGCCGGAAGAGTGGAACCAGGAAACCTTCGATGATCATGTGCACGATGTCAACACCAAGGGCCGCAAATCACCATCCCACTTGATCATGGATGCCTGGATCAAAGGTATCCGAAGATTGACGGTGATCTACTACAACTATGTGGGGGCCAAGGCCGCCGAAGAGCTCCTCGAAGCGGCCGAGATCATGGGGATTGATGTCCGGATCGGGGTCGAGTCTTCCGCCCGCTTCCGTGGTCGCTATGTGCAGTTGATTTGGGTGCCCCGCGGCTTTTCGGATGCCCGCGATTTCCTTTCCTTCCTGTCCGATCCGCTGGTGGAAGCGTTCATGGCTGAGGGGCGGAAGGTCTCCGAGTATCAGCAACGGTATGTTCTTGCCGTGTTACGGGAATTCAACGATCGGCACCGTCTGGAGATCAACCGGCATTTCGGCCTGGAGCTGGCTCCTTTGGATCAAACTCAATTCCTTACCTTTGTCGGTGCCGGCCAGGCATCGATCCTACATTTGGCCCAGTTCATCCATGGCAATCTGCTGGCAACCATGCAGACCCGGATGGCCGAACTCAGAGAATGCTATCAGCATGCTTCCTCCGAGGAATGCCAGAAGCTCATCGCCCTGGTTGAAGAGATGCGAGACCTGGATTCAGAGGAAATTGTCGAGCGCTTCCTGCGTCCGGCAAAGAATCCAGGCATTCCCAACCCGCATATTCCGCGGGATGATGCCGACGTACCCAGCCTGCTCTCGCTTTCACCGTCCGAACTCGTCGAGCGCCTGAGCCATCTCCATGCCGGTTATCGCATCACCCTCAATCTCAGCAATCTCAAAGCGGAGGATGTGATAGAGCTGCTCTACGATTGCCGGGGGGCCATTACTCATCTCGAAATCTTCAACCTCAAGGACTATATGAGTGGAAAGGCCCCGGCCTATGAAGAAATCAATGACCTCCAGCGGAGCCTCAACGATGGTAATGTGCTGGCCCTGAAGAAGCACCTTCGGAGCATCATCCAACGGGTGGAAGCAGGAGGTGCTGACGATGCCGCCAGCCGCGCAGGGAAGCTCCTGGAAATTCTTTGTAACCTCGATAAGTTGCAAAACTTCTACAAACATACACCGCTGAAGCCTCGGATTGGCAGCGATTCCACCGGTCGCTCTCGCCGGATCCATGGTATGGGACTGGCTCTGGAGGAAACCCTGCCGGGCAGGGCCCAGCGGGAGATCAATCACCCGGATTTTGCGCCTCGCTTCACCATCCCGGTAAGAACGGATGCCTTTCTACGTCTGACCCAAATCCCCGAGGAGGGTGCCGAAGCCACGACGCAAAGATTCTTTCGCTGGCTGCGCGTGATCCCGCCCCTGCGCTGGATGGGGTTCCGGACAGAAAGAGACTGGATTGTGCAGGAGGCTTCCACGCGGATCGTGCCACGCGGCAATATCGTGCTGCTGGGTGGGTTTCGCGAGGAGAACGATATTGGGCTGAATCTCCAGGATGCTCACCGGGAAGCTCCCGCCGCGCACGTCTCCTGGCGCTATTTGAACGGCATCCTGAAGAATGGCCTGAAGATCTTGATCGGGTTCATTCCAGCCTTTGCGACCTTTTTCCTGACCAAGGAGTGGTGGCTGCTGGCCTATGGCGGCGCCTTTATCTGGTTTGGTATCACCGGACTCCGCAACATTCTCCAATCGGTGCTGGGTGCCGGGGGCATCCGGCGTTCACCGCTCCTCAAATGGGACAGTTATGTGAGTTGGGACCGATTTGCCGATTCGCTGCTCTACACCGGCTTCTCCGTGCCGCTGCTCGAATACCTGGTCAAAATGGTGATCCTCGATCGCTCTCTGGATATCAACACCACCACCAACCCGGTACTGCTGTACACCTTTATGGCGGTTGCCAACGGTTTGTATATCGCTTCCCACAATCTGTGGCGGGGATTGCCGAAAGGAGCGGTCATCGGCAACCTGTTCCGCAGTATCCTCTCCATTCCACTCGCGATCGGCTTGAGCGCGGTAATCGGGATAATCCTGGGAGGCTTTGGGGTGATCGACGTGGCCGGTCATTTGCAGCGATGGGCAGCGATCATTACCAAGGCCACCTCTGATTTTGTGGCCGGCTTCATCGAGGGGTTGGCCGACCGATACCGCTATATCCGTCAGCGGTATCGTGACTACACTACCAAGCTGGCTCAGTTGTTTGATACCTATGTGCAGCTCGAGTTGCTGTTTCCTGAATCCGAGGTGCTGAAACTGTTCGATTCTCCAAAGATGCTGTTGCGCAAAGTGAGTGCCGAGGCTCACAACCTGGAACAAATCATCATCATGAACGCCCTCGATTTGCTCTACTTCTGGATGTATCAGCCCCGTGCCCGAAGTGTTCTGGGGACGCTCATGCGGGGTATGTCGGAGGAAGAGAGACAAATCCTGGTTCGCTCACAATCCGTTCTGCATCGGAAACGTGAGATCAGCCAGTTTTTTGTCGATGGCATCGTGGGCAAGAAATTTGCCAAGGCCCTATCTTTCTACCTCAATCGTTCTGATGAATACCTGGAGAGCATTGAGAAACTTGCCAATCACGAGGGCGGCAAGGCTTCCGGCAACCTTTGGACCGGGAGGCTCAAACGACCCGACGCAATCGCCTGGGGATCGTTGAAAGCCTCATCCCGTGGCTGAAAGAGGTGGTTCCGTGCCAGATTACAGGACTTGCGCCGAAATCAACCTGGACCATCTTGCCCATAACCTCCATCAGATCCGGAACAGGGTGGCGCCGGCCCGGGTGATCCCGGTGGTGAAGGCTGACGCCTATGGCCACGGCGCGGTGGCTTGCGCCGGACGGCTAGTCCGCGAAGGCGTTACCATGTTTGCCGTGGCGCACTTCCAGGAAGCCATGGAATTGCGGGAAAGCGGCATTGACCAAGCTATCCTGGTCTTAGGCCGCCTGTTTCCCTCCCAAATGCCGGAGGTCGTCAAGGCGGGATTCCGCATCACCGTATTCGGCGTGGAGGATCTCCGTTGGATCGAAGCGGTTGGAGCGGAGAGGCCGGTCCCGGTCCACGTGAAAATTGATACCGGAATGGGCAGAACCGGGCTCCTTGCATCCCGAACTGACAGTTTCCTGAATGATCTCGTTCAGTGCCGGTCTATCATTTGGGAAGGGCTTTTCTCACACTTTGCCACTGCTGATGAACCCGATAAGCGATATGCCAATCTTCAGCTGGCAAGGTTTGGCGAGCTTCTCGGGCGGGTTCGGGAACTCGCCAGGCGGCCGTCACTCATCCACATGGCAAGCAGTGCTGCCATCCTGGACCTGCCGGAAAGTACCTTCGATGCAGTAAGGCCTGGCATTCTCATGTACGGCCATTATCCTTCCCGAACCACCTCACAGACCATCGCTCCGAAACAGGTCATGACTCTCAAGACGTACGTGGCGCATGTGCGAGAAATGCCTGGCGGTCATCCCGTCAGCTATGGCAGACGCTGGAGCACCCCTGGCCCAACCCGCCTGGCAGTGCTCCCCATCGGCTATGCCGACGGTATCAGCCGACGCCTAACCAATCTCGGCCAAGTCCTTATTGGAGGGAAGCAATACCCCATGGTGGGCACGGTAACCATGGATTTCATCATGGTGGACGTGGCGGATGATCCGGTGAAGGTGGGCGATGAGGTCATCATTTGGGGGGAATCCTCCCAGGGAACGATCCAGCTGGCAGACGTGGCGGAACGGATCGGCACGATTCCCTACGAATTGACCTGTATGGTCTCCAAACGTGTTCAGCGCGTTTATCGGGGAGCAGCGGCATCACGTGATTGACTGGCAACCGGTTGTCTCCACCGTAACGACATTGTTGCCTGGTTAAACTTCCATCACGATGAGTCTCGCAATGGCGAACGCCATCATGGCGTTCATCAAAGCCAGAGATCCTCACGAGAAAGTATTCCACCAAGCCGTGAATGAGGTGGTGGATCCGGTGAAGCCGGTCCTGGACCGTAATCCTCGTTACCGGCAGGAAAGGATTCTGGAACGTATCACCGAACCTGAGCGGGTCATCCAGTTCCGGGTCTGCTGACAGGGCGACGGGAGCAGCGTTGTGGGGACAGGGGTGGCTCGGACTTCGATCCCAACGGATGTGTCTATTTCGCCGCCGAGATGCTTGCCAGCCACAACGAGATCCTGAAAGGGAAAATCTGCCTCGTTTCCGGAGCGGGAAACGTTACCCGGTATAATATGGATGAGGCGGCCACCTCCGGGCAGTCATATGCAGCCGGGGAAGGAAAGGGGAAAGACCGGCATTCCATCAAGTGCTGCTGGCTCCAAGCACGTGCACTACTGCTCGAGCGATCTCCTTTTCCTCATCGGTGGCAATCACCAGCACCTTCACGAGGCTGTGGTCGGCGTGAATGGCGGCGGGAAGATCCGCCACTGTTTCGTTTTTCCGGGCATCGAGAACGATGCCAAAGCCCTTGAGGTCTTCCAGACCCTCGCACACCAGTTGCCGGACAAGGGGGCAATGCTGCCCGATACCGGCGGTAAAAACCAGCACATCCAGGCCGCCCATGGCTGCGGCGTAGGCCCCGACATACTTTTTGATGCGGTAACAGAAAGACCTGACAGCACTGTCGGCGAGCCGGTTTCCTGCCTCCCTGGCAGTGAGGATATCGCGCATATCACTGCTCCCGATTTCCGCAAGACCCAGCAGCCCGCTCCTGGAGTTGAGAATCTGGTCGATTTCCTGCGGTGCGATTTGCTTTCGGCCCATGAGGAAAGGGACGATGGCAGGGTCCAGGTCGCCGCACCGGGTTCCCATGATCAAGCCTTCCAGAGGGGTAAAGCCCATGCTGGTATCCACGCTCTTGCCATGTCGCACCGCCGTCATGCTGGAACCGTTGCCCAGATGGCAGGTGATGATTCTCAACGCCTCGATGGGTTGTCGGCAGAACCTGGCTGCCTCGTGGGCGACATATTTGTGGCTGATCCCATGGAACCCATACCGGCGAATCTGATATTCCCGGTAGAACCGGTAAGGCAGCCCGTATAGATAGGCTTCCTCGGGAATGGTTGTGTGGAAGGCGGTGTCGAATACCGCCACCTGGGTTGCTTGCGGCAGGTGCACTTCACAGGCCTGGATACCCTCCATGTTGGGTGGGTTGTGTAATGGGGCCAGATCGAAACATTCCCTTATGACAGTTTTCACCTCAGAATCGATGATGACCGGGCTGGTCATCTTTTCTCCGCCGTGAACCACTCGGTGGCCGACAGCGGTGATTTCTTCGATGGATTTGAGGACCCCGTTGACGTCGTTGGTCAGGAGGGCGGCAATGAGACCGACGGCTTGGGTGGTGTCGGCTACCGCAGCCTCCCTGTCAATTGCGCATCCTTGCCAGCTCTTGTAGGTGAGGCGGGTTCTGTCCAGGCCGATGCGTTCAACCATGCCACCGGCCAGCACCCTCTGGTCCGGCATTTGAAAGAGGGTAAATTTCACAGAGGAACTGCCGGCGTTGATGACCAGGAGCTTCACGATTTAGCCGATTCCTTTTCCGGTTGCCCCCATTTTCCCGTCAGAGACTTGGTCCCGCTCGCGGTCTCTGAAATAGAATTCGCGAATGTACTTCTCGTTGAATTCGAAGGACCAGTGGAAGTCTCGCCAGATGTCGGCCGCACCGTGGGCATCCCCTTTCTCAATGGCTGCGATCAAATGGGCATGATCCTCGCAATTGCTCTGTTCCCATTCGGCGATATAGCCTCGCCGGGGGAAGTCATACAGGCGCCGCTTCATTGTCATGACAATGTGCAGCAGGGGTTCATTGTCCGAGAGCGAGAGAAAGGTGTTGTGAAAATCGATGTTCCGCTCGTAGTAGGTACCGTAATCCTGCTGATCGAGGGCGTCTTTTATGGCGGCGTTGAGCTGTCTCATCCGGTCGGTAAAGGATTTGTCAAGCCGGTCGAAGACGGCGAGGAGGGTAGTGGTCTCCAGGGCGCCGACAATCTCGTAGATATGTCTGATTTCATCGAGGGTGAGGGTGTTGACATAGATCCCGCGCCGGGGGGCAATGGTTACAAAGCCTTCCGCTTCAAGCTGAATGAGGGCATCGCGCAGGGGCGTTTTGCTGATCCCCAACTGCTCGCTGATCTCGGTGAGGTTGACGGATGATCCGGGGATCAGCTTGCCTTCCGTGAGTTCCTTGCGGAGGAATTCGTACACTTGTTCTCGCAGTGACTTCACATAGATCATTGTTTGAGACTCTCTCTTTGGTGAAAGGTTGCGAGTTCCGGGTCACGGTTGCGCGATGGTCCCACTTTCCTCGATCACAATGCGGAGACGCTTTACCTGGTCCGAACCAAAAGCTGTCGGCAGCTAAAGGGTCAACTCGGATGCCTCGGTAATCTCATGTCTCAGCTGGAGGAACTTCATATCCGTATGCTCCCGGGGTCTCGGGAGGTCTACCTTGTATACTTCATGCATCTTTCCCGGAAGTTTGCCTTTGAGCGAGATGATACGGTCTCCCACATAAATGGCTTCATCGATGTTATTGGTCACGAACAAAACGGTCCGTTTCTCTGCCTCCCAAATGCGCACGATTTCCTTTTCCATGAAG
>JAPXSS010000105.1:0-11407 GCA_033812955.1 Syntrophobacteraceae bacterium
TGTAGTTTCTGAGCGGCTAACTCGAAACTTACAACAGTTGGAAAACGCCTTCAATTCTTCACTTTGGTTGCGGCTTTGCCGCGCTGTGATAAATTAGTGTCCAGGGGCAATCGTTCATCAGTCAAAGCGGCCAAGTCAACGGGCGTATGCGAGCGCTAACCGTAAGGAAGGCATCACCGGACCCTGTGCATTTCCTGTGCATTGACACGTGCAAACCCATACCAACGCTTTCCAGGTGCTACCGTGACGAGACCAAAATTCGGCTTTTACGAGGCTGTTTTGTGAGGACGTGTCCAAGTCATTGCAGGGTGAGAACTCCTGCCAGGCGGGGCAAATGCGCCAGTGGCGTTTCCTTTGCGGCAGGATAGGCCGGGTCAGTCATTCCGGCCTTACCAGATTTTCCCGCGCCGTGCAAGAGTCTGGAGAGGCCAACCTGCCCATATCCCCTAAAATTTGGGGCCCGAGAGAAAAATGGGGGCGAAAATAGCAGACAAAACCCCACTAAAGCCTTGACAGGCAAACATTTAACTCCACCCGCCCACCGGTTGAGGTCATGGTGAATCATATCGAATGGTTACCTATTTTGGGTCAAAACGCCTGGAGGTGGGCGGGGAAAGGTGACTGTGCTCTCACCGGGAACACTCACCAGACCGGCATTGCGGAAATGTCGTCAATCCTTCGAGGCAGGCGACCGAGACCCGGACCGTGCCTTTTGTGTTTCATGCGATGAGCGTTTTTGGTATGTTGAGCATGACAATTTACACACTATTTACACACCGACAAAAAAGGGATTAACGGTAATCCCGCTAACCCCTTGATTTACTTGGCGCGCCCAAGAGGATTCGAACCTCTGACCTACGGATTCGTAGTCCGGCACTCTATCCAACTGAGCTATGGGCGCGCTTGCCCAGTGCGCTTTCATGTAACAGACTTTCCGCGGGTAAGCAAGAGCAAATAGCGGGCGGAATGGGCTGATGAGGGGACACACATGGTCGGCACGGCAAAGACAGCGGAAGGAGGCTTCCCCTGTCGTTCCTGAGTCGTCGCCAGCAGATGGGATGGGCGGCCGTGATCATGGGGGGAAGCATCCTGCTTTCCCGGTTCATGGGCCTGATCCGCGATAAGATCATCTCATACCTCTTTGGAGCCACCCAGGAATCTGACCTCTACTTCGCCGCGTTTGTCATCCCGGATTTCATCAACTACCTCCTGGCAGGGGCCTATTTCTCAATTACCCTCATTCCGCTGCTGAGTTTCTATTTCGAACAGGATGAAGAAGAAGGCTGGCGTTTCTTCTCGGCCGTTTTCTGCTGGATTGCCCTCTTCATCGCGGTCTTCACCGGGGTTGCCATGGGGATGGCGCCCTGGTTGGCCCGCCTCGCGGCCCCCGGCCTGAGTGAAGAAGCCCTTGCCCGCCTGGCTTTTTTCCTCCGGATCATCCTCCCGGCTCAGGTATGTTTCCTGCTGGGATCATGTATCACCGCCCTGCTCTACCTCCGCAAGGAGTTTCTGGTACCGGCCCTGGTGCCCCTGGTCTACAACGGTATGATCATTCTGGGGGGAATTGTGCTGCAGCGGCGGGGCATGGAGGGATTCTGCTGGGGGGTCCTGGCCGGAGCCTTCCTGGGCAATTTCCTGCTGCCCTGCCTGGCCGCCGCCAGCAGCAAGGGTTTGAAACTGCGGTGGAATTTTTCCCATCCGGGGCTCAAGCAGTTCTTTCTCCTGGCCTTGCCCCTCATGCTGGGCCAATCGGTGGTGGTCCTGGATGAACAGCTGGTGCGGGTCTTTGGCTCGATAGCGGGGACCGGCACCATCAGCTGGCTGAACTATGCCCGGCGGATCATGCTTGTCCCGGTGGGGGTGGTGGCCCAGGCGGCCGGGGTGGCCGCCTATCCATTTCTGGCCGAATTGGTGGCGAAGCGGGACTTCACGACCTTCCACCAGACCCTGAACCGCGCCCTCCGAGGGACCCTCACTCTGCTCATCCCCCTGACCCTCTGGATGATGGCCGTTTCCGAACCAACCATTCGCCTGATCTTTCAGCAGGGCCATTTCGGGCCTTCCGATACGCTTCACACCTCGCAATTGCTCCTGATCATGCTCCTTGCCGTCTCCTGCTGGGGCTTTCAGCAGATCATGGGACGAGGCTTCTACGCTCAGCAGGACACCCTCACCCCCGCCATCCTCGGCACCGCTGCAACCTTGCTCTCTCTTCCCATCTACTATTTCCTCACGCTTCGCTGGGAGGCCCTTGGGGTGGCACTGGCGAGTTCCCTCTCGCTTGGCCTGTATACCACCCTGATCAGCCTGTGGTGGTGGCATCGGTTTGGAAGAGCAGCTTTCCTTGGCCTGGCCCGAGATGCCCTGAAAGTGACGGGGATCTCCCTGATCGCCGTCCTCCCGTCTATTGTGATCGTGCAGATCCCAGTGATCGACCCCAAGCTTTTTCCCTATCGAGAGGCCATTTGCGTTATCGTGTTCAGCGGTCTGTGCTTTGCGACGGTTTTTGTCATGCTTGCACGATACGTGATTCCGGAACTGATCCGGCCGGTGTTGCAGAAGGTCGGCCCGCTCGGCCGTCGGTTGCTCCGTTGAGTCTACCGGATGCTTTCAACCATCATTCTCGTCTTGCTGGGAGTGGGGTTTGTTGCTTACAGTCCGGTATACTTCTGCCTGCTCATTTTTGACTCAAACCTGATGGAACTGTATCGGAAGGGCAGATTGAGGAAGCAGCTCAACCGGTTTGGAAGACCATTACCTCATATGTGGCTACGGGCATATGGGGCAAATCATTGTCCAGGCTCAAGAACCAGAAGCTGACTTTCCCTCGCCGACTTTCATCTTGTAGGAATGTTGAACCAACAAGCCATACCCTGATCTTTCCTTGCAGTCCAGCCCGTCTGCCGCTATCTTGCGTGGTTGGGTGGTGCCTATTGGATCACTGCCTGCCAGCATGGCGGGCACCTGCGGTCCATATCTCGGTATCTGAACGGGATGAGACTCCCCCCGGTCAGGAGGAGGACATGGCGGAAAAGATTCTTATTGTTGATGATAACGGTGTCAATCGTACCCTTCTGGCCACGATTCTCAAGATGGCCGGGTTTGAAACCGCCGAAGCCCAATCGGGAGAAGAAGCCCTGGCAAAGGTTGTTGAGTTTCTCCCAGATCTTGTCCTGCTCGATATCATGATGCCGGGCATGGACGGCTATGAGGTTTGTGCTGCGTTGAAAGCTGACGAGCGAACCGCAGCCATTCCCGTCATCTTCCTTTCGGCCTTGTCAGAAGCCGCAGACAAGATCAGAGGCCTCGAAACGGGAGGGGCGGACTACGTCACCAAGCCGTTCAGTAAAGGAGAGGTACTGGCACGCGTCCGCAACCAGCTCAAGATTCGGAACCTCACCCAGCGACTCATGCAGACCAACCGCGAATTGATGGAGAAGCAGCGCAAGCTGGATGAGGACCTGAAGGCGGCAGCAGTCATCCAGAGCAGTCTTTTGCCGACCCGGCCGCCCACCTTCCGGAACCTGACCATCGCCTGGAGATTTCAACCCTGCGACCTGGTCGGGGGCGATATCTTCAATGTCTGTCAGCTGGACGAGTGTCATCTGGGGATCTACATGGTGGATGTGAGCGGGCATGGAGTACCGGGAGCGATGGTTACCGTTTCCGTGTCCCAAATTCTTCAACCTGAAAGTGGCTATCTGAAGAAGCACCAGGATGATTTCCCTTATTACCGAATCGTATCACCGGTGGAAGTGTGCCAGGCACTGGACCGTGAATACCCCATCGAACGTTTCGACAAGCACTTCACGATCATTTACGCAGTCATCCATGCCCACAGCGGCCACCTCAAATACTGCAGCGCCGCCCATCCCCCTCCGGTGCTCCTCCGGGCCGATGGTCGAATAGAGCTCCTTGACAGAATCGGGACTTTCATCGGGTTGGGCGGGATCGTCCCTTTCGAGGAGGACGAAAAGCAACTCGTGGACGGCGATCGACTCGTTTTTTATACCGACGGAGTGGTGGAATGCGAGGATGAGAAGGGAGCATTCTTTGGCCAGGGGCAGTTCCTGACGCTGCTGCAGAAACTGCAGGCAGAGCCGCTTGAGCGCTTTCTTGACAAGATCCTGGAGGCCTTGGTGGGCTTCGCCGGCCCGGCCGGCTTTCGTGATGATGTCAGTCTGGTCGGCATTGAGTTCAGGGTGCCCTTGACCGGTTAGAGTCGCCCATCCACTATTTGGCTGTCCCACCTTTTCACTGCCTTCCGATAAACCTGCATGGCTACCGGTCCACCCGATGTCGCCACCTTGGTCAGGCCCATCGACTAGCGAGACGCTTTCCCCCTTCTCGCACACGTGTCCATGGTTTCCAGCAATGTCGCCTTCTTTATCGGTTTCGTCAGGTGGGCATTGCATCCCGCCTCGAGGCTCTTCTGAATGTCCTCGATCAGGGCATGTGCGGTCAGGGCAATGATGGGAGTGGTAGGGAGCCCGTGCGTGCTTTCCCAGTGCCGGATGTGCCGGGTGGCAGAGTAGCCGTCCATCACCGGCATTTGCATATCCATGAGCACCAGGTCGTAGTTGCCGGCCATGTACATCTGCACCGCGATTTCCCCGTTTTCGGCAACGTCTACCTGGTAGTGAGTCTGCTTCAGGTAGGCCTCGATGAGCAAGCGATTGGTGGCCGCGTCCTCGACCAGCAGGACCTTCAGCCGCTTCGGAGCTGCCGTAGCGGGGGCCGCAGAATCTACCGAGCTCTCAGCATCCGCTGCGACCCCGCTCATGGCGTTTTTGATTGCATCCCGCAATTCCATCCGCTTGATGGGCTTAACCAAATAGCCCGCCATCCCCAGATCCTTCGACCGGGTGATGTCCCCGCCTCGAGCATCGGAGGTCAACATCATCACCACCATTCCGGCCAGACTCGAATCCTGATTGAGGCATTCGGCCACCTCAAAGCCGTCCATCGCGGGCATCCGACGATCAAGCAGAACCAACTGATAGGGCTTGCCGGCGTCTCGTGCACTCCTGAGCTCCACCAGTGCCTCCTCGCCGCTCTCTACCTCCCTTGCCAACCCGCCCCATTGAGAAATGATCGCGGTGAGGATCATGCGGTTGGTGGCATTGTCATCCACCACCAGGACCCTCATCCTATTGAGATTCACCTCAGCAGGCTTGGTGCGCTGTAGAGATTGACAGGCAACTCCGAATTGAGCGGTAAAGCAAAAGGTGCTCCCTTTGCCGGGATGACTTTCCACCCACATCCGGCCGCCCATGAGTTCCGCCAGGCGCCTGGAGATAGGCAGCCCCAATCCGGTTCCACCGTATTTTCGGGTGGTGGATGCGTCGGCCTGGGCAAACTGGTCGAAGATAGTATCCAGCTTTTCCGCAGGTATGCCGATCCCGGTATCACGGACGGCAAAGTGGAGAGTCGTCCAGGCAGTCGACAAGTCCGGCCGGTCCGGCAAGGCCGGTTCGCTGACCCCAACCTCGAGAACCACTTCCCCCCGCTCGGTAAACTTGATGGCATTGCCAAGCAGGTTTACCAGAATCTGGCGCAGGCGGGTCGGATCTCCGGTAAGGTTGGCGGGCACCTCCGGTTGAACATGACAGATCAGTTCGAGCCCTTTCTCGCCGGCATTCATGGCCATGACTTCACAGGTCTTGTTCAGCAGTTGGGGCAGGTCAAATGGCACGGATTCCAGTTCGATTTCGCCGGCCTCAATTTTGGACAGGTCAAGGATATCGTCGATGAGATTGAGGAGAACTTCCCCGGCCGACCGGAACACGTGAACATAGCGACGCTGTTCGGGAGTCATGGGGGTCTCCCAGAGCAGTTCCGCCATCCCGATAATGGCATTCATGGGAGTCCTGATTTCGTGGCTCATACTGGCCAGAAAATCACTTTTGGCCTGATTGGCACGGTCCGCCGCTTCCTTTGCCTCCCGCAATTCCTTTTCGAAGTTTTTTCGCTCGGTTATATCAGTTTCGATGGATATGAAGCGAACCAGATCGCCAACCTCATCGAATATGGGTGTAATGTTCATCGACACCCAGTAGCTCGTTCCATTCTTGTGATAATTCAAAACCTCTTGGGTAAAGGCCTTCTTCGACCCGAGCAGTTCCCGAATTCTCCTGACGGTCGCCTGGTCCGAGAGCGGTCCCTGGAGGATCCAGCCCGGTTTCTGCCCCTGCACTTCAGGCAGGGTGTAGCCCGTCAGTCGCACAAACCCTTCGTTGACCCATTCGATGAAACCAGCCCGGTCCGTAATGATAACCGCGTTATCCGTCTTGCTGGCGACTAGAGAGAGTTTGGCCAGTTCTTCCTCAGCCTGTTTAAAGGCCGTGATGTCTTCCTTGATCGCTATGAAATGGGCGATCTTCCCTTCCCCATCCTTGACGGGTGAAATCGATGCCGATTCCCAGTAGAGCTCACCGCTTTTCTTCTTGTTGAGAAAGAATCCCCGCCACTCTCTGCCCGAGGTGATGGTGCGCCACAATTCTCGGTACTCCTCGGGAGACTTATCTCCGGACTTCAAAATCCGGGGGTTCTGCCCCAGCGCTTCCTCGGCGGTAAAGCCGGTCACCTTGGTGAACTTGGGATTCACATATTCGATTGCCCCGTCGGTGTCGGTGATGACGATAATGACCGGGCTCTGCTCCACCGCCTGAGAAAGCTTGCGCAATTGTTCGTCCGCCCGCTTTCGCTCCGTTATGTCGCGCGCAATGGTCGAGGCACCGATGATGTTGCCGGCGGCATCCTTGATGGGAGAGATGGCCAAAGAGACGTTGATGAACCTCCGGTCCTTCGTAATCCGAACCGTCTCAAAGTGGTCGACCCGCTCCCCCCGCTTAATCCTACCCATGATCTCAACCGTCTCGTTGATTCGGTCCGGGGGCGTGAGGCCGTAGATGGAGCGACCGATGACTTCCAGCGCAGCGTACCCGTACATCCTTTCCGCGGCGCGGTTCCAGTTCGTAATAATGCCACTTGAGGTCTTCCCGACAATGGCATCGTCGGAAGATTCAACGATGGACGCGAGCCTCGCGGCAGCTTCCTCCGACCGCTTCCGCTCCGTAATGTCCATGCCCATTCCAAGAAACCCGGTTATCTCGTCGTGCTCATCGCGTAAGGCGGTCACCGAGAGCGATACCCTGAACCTCGTCCCATCCTTTCGGACACACGTCCATTCTCTTTCATCAGGTATTCCCAGCCTGGCTTTGGCAACGAACACCTCAAAGCCGGGAGCTATCGGCTTGCCCAGTTCTGCAGAAAGCTCTTCGGCATACCACGCCACTTCCACAGGATCATGCAGAACTGCGGGAATCTCCTTTGCCACCATCTCGTCCGCGCGGTATCCCAGCAAGCGCTCTGCCACGGCATTGAAGCTGGTTATGATTCCCTCGGGGGTCGTGGAAATGATGGCGTGATTGGCGCCATTCAGGATCGCCTGCTGCGAAATGGCCATCTGGTGCAGAGCCAGCTCAGCCGTACGACGACTGTGGATATCAATACATGAGCCGACATAGCCCACGAGTGATCCGCCCTTGTCAACATCCGGCCCCACCCGGCACAAGAGCCAGCGATAGGTGCCATCGAAATGTCTGAGCCGGCATTCAATCTCAAACGAGCGCCGCCCGTCGACCGCGGCTCGATAAACCTCCCTCAGTCTCCCCATGTCGTCCGGATGTACCCCTTCGGTCCAGCCAAACCCAAGCTGCTGTTTGAGACTGACCCCGGTGAAATCCAGCCAGAACTTGTTGACATAGATGCACGCCCCACTTACATCGGCCACCCAGATCAACACGGGAAGCTCGTCAACGAGCCTGCGAAAGAGTTCTTCTCCCTCGGTCAGAGCCACCTCGATCTCCTGAGTCCTCAACGCCTTTTCCGATAGTGTGTGCTCGCTCATTCGGTCCTCTCAAGCCAGGCCCATCCGGCCCCTTGCACCGCTCTGTTAGGTTCCAAATTCGGAAACGATTCTTTCAAGAATCATATTCTGTCCTGAAAAACAAGGATTTGAAAATGCTTTTTTGTTACCTCATCTGCTCTAATGATTTATAATGTCCAGGTTGTGCAGAATGGAAGCGGATCCCTGGAGCAATGCCACGTAACGGCGTGACGAGTGAAGACATTACCTGGAGCAGAAGCGGTGGATCATTCCCAAAGCCAGCCCTTCGATCTGGAACGGGCCCTCGAATATATGGATGGAGACCGAGAGTTGTTTCGGGACCTGGTCGAGACTTTCATCGAAGACGCATCTTGCCAAATGATGGAAATCTCTGATGGCCTGCAGAGGGCTGATCCCGGGGCGGTGACAAGGGCGGCACATACCATCAAGGGGTCGGCAAGCAATTTTGCCGCGCCCTGGACGGTTGAACTGGCTTACCGAGTGGAAGTCCTCGCCCGTGAGGGCAGACTGGAAGAGCTGGCGGTGGCTGTGGGCGACCTCACGCAGGCACTCGATTCGCTAACGAAAGCACTGAGGCGGGCGGCAGCCTGAAGAACTGGCCGTAGGGGCTGCCACCTCTGATGTCGCCCAGAGGAGTCCTGATGACGACAGCGCTACGGATGCCCATGAGTGAGTGGACAATGGGATCCACGTTGGCAATGACAATGCCCTGGGTTTCCCCCAGACCCACCCCCACGAACTCGGTTACCTGCACCAGGCCGGAACTCATTCCCGCCGGCTTTCATGGTCAGATTTGACGATGAAGTACTTTTCGAAAATGTCTTGCCGATATTCTGAGCGGATACCGATTCCTTGATCGGTAATCGGGGGTGAGCATTCCTACCAGGTTCTACTTCATCCGTTCCAGCCGCTTCTCTTCCGAAATATCCCGGATGACCCGGACATGGCCAGCCTGGTGCTGGCCGGGTTCATCGATGGTGGAAAACGACAATCGAGACAAAAGGGGGTGAAAAGGAGTGGGCCAAAGAGTAAAAAGACGCTCCGGCCGTTCAGCCAAAAAGCTGTTCGGCCAAGTCTCGCCGCAGCCGCTGCGATTCCTTCTCCAAGATGGCGATGATGTCGGCCGTTCCCTCGGTGCCGACCAGATGTGGTTTGAGGGCTGCGTAGTACTCCTTTTCCACCGAGTTCAGGCGGTTGAGGGTCAGAAGGTAGTTGGTGCGGGTGTGGTAGGCCTTGCGTGTCAGGGTGTCAAAATCGTCGCCATCGGCTGTCAGCAGATCCCGATAATGGTCGATCAAGACCTCAAGCCAGGCAGCATAGGTCTTTTCCAGTCTATCCGAAAGCCCCGCCTGCCAAACCGCCGGCTTCGCCTCCAGCAGGCCGCTCGCCTTGACTGTCTCGACCGCACACTCCAGCGCTCGCCTCCGGGTATTCATGAAGTCTTCGTTGAACTTTATCCGACCATTCTTATAGATCTGCATACGATGGATGAAGTAGAGGAACAGCAGCGGAACCAGAATCATCCAAAAACTGATCTTTGGCTTTTCCAACACGGCTGCTCCCAGCGCATTGGCAAACTCCAGTTCATGCGCCAGGATGAGTTCCTTCTTCTTGTCCAGCTCCGCCATGGTCGACTCACCGTGGAACCTGCAATGGAGCGGCCATTACCTCCCGCCACCCGGCATGTAGTCGAGGCTATCGCGGATGCGCCCCGATCCCTCGGCCGGTTCATCGAAATCCGTGTAATAAATGGCCGTGGCTCTCAGGCCCCGCTCATCGATCACCTGCGCCATGTGCCTGGCACCGGGCAAAAGCTGAGCCAGCGACCCAACGCCAAAGATCAGCGCCCAGATACACGCGAAGCCGATGACCAATTTCAGCCAGGGGCCAAAGCCTTTGGTCGGGGCCGAAGCCCCGCCAAAGGATAGGTTGTCGGATGCACACTTTGGGATCATACTGTTAGATGCCGGCCGTAACTTCCGGGAAGATAATGTAGAACATGATGTAGCCGATCAGCAGCGTGAAGCAGAGCTGAAAGGTCTGCCCGCAAACGTACAGAGTAATGGGCTTGCCACCCTTGAAATACTGGCCGAACTCTCTGAAATCGGTCTCGAGGCCGATGCAGGTGAACGCGAGGGCAAAGAACCACTCGCGTGCAATGCGGGTGAAGCCCCTGAGAACCCCTTGATCGATCATGACCGAGCTCATATCGCTGCCCACGCTCTGGTCGATGATGGAAAAGACGATGGAAGCGGTGATGAAGCCGATCACGAACTTGGGGAAGCGGTACCAGATCTCCCACCAGCTCACCCTCTGACCGGGCACGCATTCAACCCGGGCACACCAGTACACGGCCACGGCAAACGCCACAACCCCGATCAGCACGTTCTGGATCATCTTGATGGTTGCCGCCACATAGAGGGCCTTTTGCCCCAGAAAAGCACCAGCCGCAGCCACCGCCCCAGTGGAATCGATGGTACTGCCCATCCACGACCCCGCCAGGATCTCGGGCATCCCCACCAGCTTGGCGAAGGCCGGCTGG
Organism: Syntrophobacteraceae bacterium; assembly: GCA_033812955.1. Lineage (GTDB taxonomy): Bacteria > Desulfobacterota > Syntrophobacteria > Syntrophobacterales > Syntrophobacteraceae > JADGQM01. The sequence continues at coordinate 10,455 of JAPXSS010000105.1, forward strand.
CCCACCATGCAAATCGCGGTAAAGACCATGGACAGGCCGATGGCCAGCGTCAGCTCCTCTTTCTTGGCGCGGCAGGCCGCAGCCGTCGCGATCGCCGCGGAGACGCCGCACACCGACATGTCGGCCGAGATGGTGATGTTCAGCGTCTTGGATGGCATCTTGACGATCTTCTGGCCGAACCAGTAGGTCAGGATCAGGGTGACCGGCGTGCAGATCCAGGCGATAAAGATGCCCGGTTTGCCGATGGCCAGGATCTTGTTGAACAGGATTTCGGCACCGAGCAGAACAAGACCGGTCTTGATGTAGAACTCTGTACAGACCGCGGGCATTATCCATTTGGGCGTGCCGACCGTGTTGCTGATGAGCAGGCCGAAGACGATGGCCCACAGCGGAAAGCCGAAGCCCCAGTATTTCATCAGGGCCTGGGTCTCGGCCATGTAGGCCAATATGGCGAGAGCGAAGACGAACGGGAAAGCGATGACGAACTGCGCGAAGGGGGTGTCCATAATAGCCTTGCCAATGCCGAAGAATACCGCAAGGATGATACAGAGGCCGATTAAATAGGGGATACGGTTATAGGATTTGACTTTGAACTTGCTGTCCGCCTTGGAGGAGGCGTCCTTGGCTTTCTGCCAGGAGCTGATCTCCTTCTCGGCGGCAGCGTTGAGAGTTGGGTCCTTGAAATCGGCGGCAGCCGCAGCCGCTTGAGCGGTCTTGGCGCTTGCCAGCGCGGCTTCGGCGGCGGCCTTGGCTTTGTCTGCCGCCTCTTTAAAGGGCGCGCCCATCGCCTTGGCGGTTTCCTCGCTGCGGTAGAGGGCCTCTACCGGGTTGGTGTTCCAGTCGCTGGGGGCAGCCAGAAAATTCTGAATGGTCTTGCCGAAATCCTGGTCCCGAGCGCGAATGCCACGTTTGGCCGAGGAGGCGTTATGCCATTCGATCGTCTTGAAGGGCGC
>JAPXSS010000106.1:0-11213 GCA_033812955.1 Syntrophobacteraceae bacterium
TCTGCCAGCCGGGGGTCCCTACCGCCACCACCTCCCGGGCAGCCACGTCGGCGTCGAGGATGTGCGCGCCGAGTTCTGCAAACAACCCGGCAACGGTGGACTTGCCCGTAGCAATGCCACCCGTCAGGGCAATTCGCGAGTGTCCCAAGGCCGACCTACCCGCGACCCTCGCTCCCCTTACGGGCTGGTGTCGTCCGCTGATTCCGGCCAGTCCATCTGACCCAGCGGGCGCTCGAAGGTGTAACGAAAAGGTTTGACCAGGAGTTGCCGACAAACCACGTTTTCACTGCGGCTGGCGGCGGCAAAGGGCCAGACCACCAGTGCCCCGACGGCGCCGATCACACACGCCACCAAGCCGGCGGTCCGCAGGAACAGTACGTCAGCAATGATCAATTCGCCGGGAGGATCGCTGCGGCTGGGATCCTCCGCCGGCGCCGATCGCGACAGCGGCGATGACGGTACCGCATCGTCGACGCCGATGGCCGGTGCCGGTACCAGAGCCAGAAGCAGGGCTGCAACCACCAAAAGGGAGAGGGTCTTCTTCATAGGGTATGCTCCACATCGATCTCCGCAAAGGTTCGGGTTATTACATGACATCCTTTTCACTCATTTCCACGGCACGGTCGATCTCGGCTTTCAACTGTGCCGGTAAACCCGGAATGTCGACGTTGAGGAAACCGCGAACGATGGTAGCCGTGGCCTCCTCTTCGTTCAGACCCCGCGACATGAGATAGCAGATTTCCTCCTGGGCAATCTTCCCCACCGCAGCTTCGTGAGACATCTCAACCCCGTCGGCATGGCCTTCCAGTTCCGGGACGGCGTAGATGAGACCGCCCTTCAGGAGCAAGCCCTTGCATTCCAGGTGGGCCTTGATCTCCGGCACTTCGCCGATGAGATGGCCACGGGAGATGATCCGGCCGCCGTTGCTGATGGTGCGTGCAATGATCTCTGCGCGCGTTCCGGGCTTCTTCAGGTAAATGCGGCCACCGACATCGTGCTCCGAACCGGGACTTCCGACGATAATGCTGTAGAAGCGCGCTACGGCATCTTCCCCCACCAGATGGGTGACGGGGTACATCTGGAGACTGCGGACCGGTTTCATGGAAACGTAGTTGTTCAAAAAGAGCCCGCCAGCCTCCACTTGGGCCACGGACCGGGGACGCACCACCATGTCTTCCGCCCAATTGTGAATCATGGTGAAACTGAGTTTCGCATTCTTCTTCACAAAGAACTCGGAGACGCCGACGTGCATCCCTTTGGTGAGATGGGGCGAGGTGGAGCAGCCGGTGATGATGTGCAGTTCGGAATCCTCCTCGGCAATAACGATGTTGTGAACGTTTTGCTGAAGCCCTTGCTTGTCCAGATAGAGACACGCCTGGATGGGGTAGATGCTTTTGACTCCAGGCAACGCCCGGATAACGTAACCGTTGTGCAGTCCGGTGGCGGCGGCGGCGGTGTATTTGTCCGTGTCGACCGTGGCCAGCTTCCAGTAGTAGTCCCGAATCCAATCGACTTCTTCCAGCGCCCTGCGGATGGGAATCACCTCAATCCCGTCCTGCTTGGTCTTACAGTGGACAACCGCGGTATCCTTCTGGAAGAAGGTTCCCCCCCGCTCCTTTTCAGTCACATCCACACCGGACATCATCAGACGCTCCCGTTCCACTTCCGGCAACGCCTGGAGTTCCTCGTCAGAGAGGTAGTGGTGAGGAACAGGGCTGGTCTGGAACTCTGCCAGCTCGATGTCAGGCCCGATCTCCCCCTTCTTATCGAGGGCTTTGGACGCCTTTTCCTTCAGTTCTCGCGAATCGTACATCGCACACATTCCTCATAGCCGATCTCGGCAATACAGCGCAAAATCTCGCGCGGGGTTGTGCTGCAGCTCAGTACCCCATTATACAAGACCTGGCCTTTGTCGACCGCCACGTAATCCAGGATATGGCCGGTATGGGTGATGATCAGCCCCATCTTGGTGCGTTCCTGTTTAAGCTGCAGGCGGCTCTTGGACTTGTCCTTGATGCCGTTTTTCTGCAGCAGCGCAGCGATGGTGTTGCCGACGAGAGCAATGTTTTCCAGATCCACTCCCGACTCGGGTTCATCAAACAGCATCAGGTCGGGATTCTGTGCCGAAAGCTGCAATAGTTCCGACCGCTTGATTTCTCCGCCGGAAAAGCCGGCGTTCACATCCCGATCCAGGAACCCCTCAAGATTGACCATTTGCGCCAGGCTCGTAACATCCACTTCGGTGCGCGCACAAATTTGCACCAGTTGGCGGGTCTTGAGCCCGTGGATGGTCGGTGGCCGCTGGTAGGACATCCCGATCCCAAGACGTGCTCGCTCATCGATGGGAGCGTACGTGATGTCCACCCCTTTGAAAACAATTTTGCCTGCAACCACCCGGTATTGCGGGTAGCCCATGAGCGTCATGAGCAGAGAAGTCTTCCCGGACCCATTGGGGCCAAAGAGGACATGGGTCTCTCCCGGCTTCATTTCAAGATCGATGTGTTGTAGGATGGTTTTTCCCGCAAGCTCCACTTGCAGATCCTCGACAAGTAACATGATGCCGCTCCCGTTCAGTGGCCTTGGAGAAGGTCACTGATTTCCCCATTTCCATGGTGATGCTTCTTCTTCATGATTTCCACAAAGCCTTGATCATCAAGTTTCTATCTAAATAATGGTTCAGCCGCCATAAAGCAAAACAAAACTGGTCCGACGACTCGCGGCCATCGACTAGTACCGGAGAGCGATAGCCCGTAACCAAATACCGCTGGGCAGAGCCCACCCTTGCTAACACCGATCCGGGCAAGGTGCGACGTAGGGTGGGCTCTGCCCACCAGAACCGGATGAGTACTTCCGCCGTGTTGCATACTCGTTGAGGTTGGAAAATATCGTTTCTATAAGCGCTCTGGATGCCGGCTTTGGATGGGCATGACAAACGTAGAAGCCGCCCGAGACGTCATTCCGGCAGTCTTTCAGCCGGAATCCATATGACATTCACAAAACGCTGTATGCCTTCCTTCATGAGTATAGTATTCGCCCGCTTGCTCGCCGACTCAAGCAGGGGGCTATAAAGCTCATTTCGCCCGCATATAAAGATCCTTGTTTCCAGAATCCGGCAGGATTCTTTCCTCGATTTCAAAGATCTCGTCCTGCGCCCGCACCAGATCACTCAGCTTTTTATAGCCGAAATTACGGGAATCGAAATCCGGTCGCAGTTTGGTCAGATAGCTCCCAAAAGTCCCGAGATGAGCCCACCCCTGCTCGTCACTCGCCTGCTCCAGCGCCTGCCTGAAGAATTCAATGGGAACATCTTTGGTCGCCTCACCGGTGCGTACCGGGGATTTCCTTCCACTCGCCGCCTTGGCTTTAGCGGAACTGGGCTTGCCGGGTGTTACGGTGCTGTCGACCGCCTGATTGGAGATGGGCCTCAAGACCTCCGTAAAGATGAACTTATGGCATGCATTTCGGAAAGCTTCGGGCGTCTTACGCTCTCCGAATCCATAGACCGTCAAACCTTCCTCCCTGATCCTGAGTGCCAGTCCGGTGAAGTCGCTGTCACTGGACACCAGGCAGAATCCGTCGAAGCGCCTGGTATAGAGAAGGTCCATGGCGTCGATAATCAAGGTGCTGTCCGTCGCGTTCTTCCCCCTCGTGTAGGCAAACTGCTGTACCGGCTTGATCGCGAAATGCTGCAACACCTTCTTCCACTGCGAACTGGTCGAGACCGTAAAATCACCATAGATTCGCTTAACAGTCGCCTCGCCAAACCGCGCGATTTCGGCCAGGAGCGCTTCGATCACGGAAGCCTGCGCATTATCGGCGTCAATAAGAACGGCAAGCCTCTGCGTCGGTTCCTCCAGCTCAGTTTTTGCCGCCGGTTTCGGATTGACCCCCAAGATCGAAACTCCCTTCCACGGCCCTGGCGCCGTTAACCCCGACGGCCCAAAAACTGGCTGATGAACTCCTGCACCTCGCGCTTGCCCCGATAAATGCCGTAGTGGCCCTCGCAGAGAACGTCCGCATCAAGGGTGAGGAGCAGTCTGAGTGAATCTTCATAATCCCTGCGGTTGGAGTAAAAGCTTGCATCGAGCGGGCCGTGAACGTCCTGGCCGAAGAGGATTTTCAAGCCCTGGGAGTCCGTCAGATACACCACCGAACCGGGCGAGTGGCCTGGGGTGTGGAGCGCGGTAATGGTTCTCGCCCCCAGAGCAATGGTTTCGGATGGTAGCGATATCTTATAGTCCACCACAAACGGCGCAATGCTGGCGCCGTACCAGGTGGCCGCGGTGGCCGCAGTGTCGCCGGTTTCGAGAAACTCAGCATCCAGCTGGTGCGCCACGGTCTTACAGGAAAGCAGCTTCTGGAGGGCGGCGGCACCTCCGGTATGATCAAAGTGGCAATGGGTGATGAGCAGCAGTTCGATCTGTTCCGGCATGATGTTGCAGGCGCGAACATTGGCCAGCAGGCGATCGTTGGCAAAACCGCAGCCGGCATCCACCAAAGCCGCATGCCCATCGAAGTTGATGAGGTAGATCGCCGCGTCCTCAGGCTCCGTGAGCGCTCCTCCCCCAACTTGCCAAATCTCGTCCGTGACCTTGACTTTACTCATCCCATGGCTCCTCCCTGGAACACCCGCCCCACCCTTCCGCCAACCCCAGTGTGAGCCTCATGAACCGCCCCATCTCAGGCAATCAGGGATGCCGCTTCCCTCATCAGTCTGCCAATGGGGAGGCCCTGCGGACAAACGCTCTCCGCCCGGCTGTAATCCACAGCCTCGAAACCTCTGCCCATGCTCCCCGGCAACCCCGCCAGGAGCGCTCGCGCCTGATCCTTCTCCCCATAATCGTGGAAATACATCAGGCCTCTCATCACCTCGCGGATGGGAGGAGGAGGCCCGGCAAAGGCGGATTCGCAGATCGAGGCACACCCCGCACAGTAGCTCGAGGCGGTTTCATAGGCGTATTGCCTCAGGAGCTCCCGATCATTTGCGGAGAGTTTGGTCTGATCGAGCGCGGCGGCAATGTTGGCCATGAGGATGGTGAGGTTGGGCATTTGAGAACAGATGCTGGCAATGTTGGGGTTTTCCCAGACTGCTTTGAGTTTGGCCTGCTTGTCACTGAAGCCGAGCTTGAGAAAGCGCCCGGCCAGTTTCAGCTCCGTCTCGCTTTCCATGCTCACCGAACCGCCCCCCTGGGTCTTCATGGCGCACAGGCCGATGCCGGCCTTGACACAGGCCTCAACCGCTGATTGCATTTTGTCGCTGTGCATGATTCTAAAGTTGTAGCTCATCATGATCCCGTCGATCCACCCCAACCTGGCCGCACCCACCATACAATCATCCATGTTGCTGTGCGTCGAGAAACCGAAAAATTTTATCTTACCATTCGCTTTGGCCTTTTCCACCCAAGCCTTCGTATCCTGGTTCAGTTCGTTGATGTCCTTCATCCCATGAATGAAATAGAGGTCGATGAAGTCGGTCTTCATTCTCTCGAGTGACCGCTCGAGTAGTTTCGTCATCCCTGCGGGATCACGGGCATCGGATTTAGTCACGAGAAAGAGCTGCTTTCGCACCTCGGGATACTTGCCGAGAAACTGGCCGATGCCAAGCTCACTCCGGCCGCCCTCGTAACAATCGGCCGTATCCCAGTAGGTAACCCCCCATTTAACGGCCTGCCTCAGGAGGAGCTGGTTCGAGGGAAGGTCGAACATCCCGCCCAGGGAAAGACAGGAAACGTCGACTCCGGTCTTGCCAAACGGCCGGATGGGAACCGTGGCGTCGGTGGCCTCCGGCTTCCACCCGCTCGTTTCTCCGGCTGCCTGTGCCAGCACCTCCCTGGCTTCAAGCAGCGAACCCGCCCCAACCACTCCTGCCGTACACAAGAACTCTCGACGTGACAAGCCTTTCAACCTCGTCATGACCGTCTCCTTTCCGTACCAGGCAGTGTCGAGCCCCGGTGTCCGGGTACCGCAGCACCAGCGACCGGTAGCGCTCATCTTCAACCTTCGAGCAAGCCGCTTCGCACGTCTCTTTATAACAACAATGAGTGGGTTTTGCTCCGGGATTCGTTCTCTGCCGAAACCCGAATCGCCCTTTGGCCGCTTACCGGGCATTCGTGTTCACAGATACCGCAGCCTATGCAGCGTTGCACGTCCACCTCCGGCCGCTGCAGCCGGACCTCGACCACCACCCGCGTACCGGGGGCGGGCACCTCGGCAAACAACTGGTCTGGCCGGATGGTCACCTGGCTGGCGGTGTTGCCGACAATGAGTCTCCGCACCGTGATAGGCCGGCTTTGGGGCGTTGGTTTCCGGTTCTCGGCCCTTCGCTCTTCCTGCTCAAGTGCTGTGGGCTGGCTGCCAGTCGTTGCTCCGCCTGGGCCTTGCTGGCCGTCGAGGCATCGCAGGTAGTAATCGCCGCTAGCCAACTGGTCTGCGCGCAGGGTCGCCTGGTGAAATTCCACGGTGAGGGGGGTGGCTTTCCGCACTTCCAGAATCCCGTTCCGGATGGTGCTGAAATGCTCCCGCACGAAAATGGCCTTCGGGCTGACCGGGCAGTTTTCCTGGCAAACGATACACGGCTTGTCCATAGCCCACGGCAGGCAACGGCCAAAATCCACGAAAGCCGTTCCAATCCGGATCGGTCCTCTTTCGGCAAAACTGCCGAGCCCTTTCTTTTCTTCGAGGCTCAGCGGGCGGATGGCGGCCGTAGGGCAAACCAGGCTGCATGCGAGGCAGTGGAACTGGCAGCCGCTGCTGCCGATTCGGAAATTCAAGATGGGTGTCCAGACCCCCTCCGGCCCGGCCTCGAAACCGGCCGGCTGAATCACATTGGTGGGGCAAATGCGCATGCACTGACCACACTTCAGACAGCGACCCAGAAACTCCGGCTCCCTCAACGACCCCGGTGGGCGGATGACCCCGGCGCAGGTGTTGCGGGCGGTGCTGCCGCTGAGGTTCAACAGGGGTACGACGACCGCGCCCGACACCAGGGTGAGGACCGCTTGCCGACGGGAGAGCTCGGGGACAGCGATTTCGCCGGTTGCCGACGGTACCGTGCTGAAGGTTATGAGTTCATGTTGGCATTGACAGAGGCAGTTCATACAGAGCACGCATTCACTGGTGCGGATGGCGCCTGCAGGTTCACATCCGCCTTCACAGTTGCTTTCGCACAGCCTGCAATGGCGACAGTCGTCGCTCTTCTTGCCAATCCTCCAAAGGCAGTAGCGGCTGAGTACCCCAAACAGGGCACCAAGAGGACAGAGGAATCGGCAGTAAAACCTTGGCCGCTTAAGGTTCAGCAGGAGAATCAGGAAGAAGAGCAACCCGATGATCCAAGCTCCCTGATAATAGCGCTGAGTATGCGAGAGGACCTGAGGAGCCGCATCGCTGATGGCCAGAAGCACCAGATTCACCGACCGCTGCATGAGTGGAATGGGATCGAGCAACCCGGTCTGGAGAGACGCCCCGAGCATCGGGCCCGCTCCGAAGAAAAAACCCAGCAGCGCCCAAACCGCAATGATGCCAAGGACCATGGGAGTGGCTCTCCGGCGCTCGACAAAGGCACCGACACGGGTGAGCACCAGCGCGCCCACAGAGAGTGCGACCATGATCCAGAGGCTCACCGAGTGTTCTATCGCCCCACGGACGGCATCCCCCACAAGGGTGCCGGCAGCGGCTGACAGCAGAAAGAACAACAGATAGTACTTGATCAATTGCCCTCGATGATACTGATTCACCGCCACCCGATGGGAGGCACTTCGGCCGCGTCCCCCGAGATAGCCCAACAGCTGCTGGAGTGAGCCCAGGGGACAAACCCACCCGCAGAAGAACCTGCCGAGCACAATCGTGAGCCCGATCGTGACCAGCGACCAGGCCAGTCCACCGTAAAGGGTTCCGGTGCTGAGAACGGTACCCAGGGCCACCAACGGGTCCAGTTGGAGAAACCAGTTGACCGGCCACCCGCGCAACTGCCACCATTCTGCGCCGAAAGTACACACCACGCAGAACCACAAAAAGAACAGCAGGAAGAAAGCCTGGCTGATGCGACGAACCGTTACGATGCGCATGATGAACACCCGAATCTCACAACGCAGGAGTCGTACTCGGCGGTGGGCAGGGAATATCTCTTTCCGACCGTTCCCTCCTGGCTCAACCCTTCATTTCCTCACCATCGTCGCTCTGGAACTCACCATCCCCGCGCCGGATGGGAGCCATCACCCAGCCTGAAGCCGGATGGGATGGAGTGATTCATAATCGACGGTTCCCAGCCCTTCCGCCTCCGCCTTTTGGAGATAGGGCAAATCGAGCGCCGTTTTGCCCAGCAGGGTCGCTCCAAAAGCGTCAGCGGCCACCTGATCGGTACTGACGATGAGGGTATTGGTGGGTTTCAGGTCGGAGAGTGAGCCCCCGGTTGGACCATTGGTCATCATGCTCATGGTTCCGTCCAGGACAACCAGGGTCGGCCTCGCCAGCAAGCCCAGCTCCTTGATGAAATCGTTGATGTTTTGATGGAAAATATTGCGCCGACCGCCGATCAGCCCATACCAGTTCTTCATGCTCATGGAGGCTCCGCTGCGGTGGTGGTCCTTGACCGGTGCCACGCCAATGAGTTTGTTCACCCCGTCAAAGGGGGCAAAGAGGATTGGCCAGTTTCTGATCAGGGTCCCGCCGGCAAGCGTGGTGGGCTGAAAGAAGGCATCTTTGGGCAAGATCAGGCTCGCCCCAACCGACTGCACCGCCGGCCCGATCCCAGAAAGGGCAAAGCAGCTCTCGGGGTCGTTGATGGGGTTGTCGGTGACACGCACAACCGCCGCCCCAGCCTTGAAACACAACCGGGCCAGTTCCGTCACCAGTTCGGGATTCGTCGTCGCCGACAAGAAGGGTGGCGAAGCGAATGCGGCATTGACCTTGATCAGCACCCGGTCACCCTGCTGGATGAAGGTTTCGATGCCTCCCAGGGCCCGAAATGCCAGATTGAGCGATTGCACCCGGTCGGCACCGTGAGCGATGGCCATCTGCGGCTTCTTTCCAGCCTGGGCAAAGCTGGGCAGTTCCACCTGTCCCCGCCCAGATTCTTCTCCTGCGCCCGGCCCATGGGGGTCATACAGCCGATAACCCGACAGGCCAACTCCAGCCAAGGCCACCCCAGCCTTCCCGACGCGCTTCAGGAACTGGCGACGATCGATTCCATCATGGTCTCCAGGATGATTCACCCGTTGGCCTCTCAAACGCTACGATCCTTCTCCGCGAAACCAGTCACACTTCCCCGCCGCCTTCGTCCGAAAGGCAAGGCGCCGGTTACCCCGTTCATCTCCCCGCCTGGACCAGGGCCGCTTTCAGCCGCACGGCAAGCGCTGATGCTAGATCCTGACGCTCCGCCTCATGAACGCCCCCCAGGTAAGAGCCGTACACGAAAACCACCTCGAAGGTATCGAAAACCTTGACCAGCCATGCGTGAGGGATCGGTTCCGCGAGGACCGCTTCCTCGCCGCCATGAGCCAGCAGGAATTGATAGTAGGCAGAGGCCATCTCCTTTGCCGCCGCAGGCGACGGCTGAGGGGCGAGGAAAGCCGTCAGCTCAGTTCCCGAAAGGTCGTAGCGGCCCACAAAGGTATGGCTCAGCCGATCAAAGCCAAACACGTTTTCTGCCAGGAGGGCAACACTGCCCGGGATCAGGGAATCTTCGGGAAACAGGGCGAGCTCATCAATGCCCTCGAGAACCGCGGGATGCTGCCGGGTGAAGCTCTCGCCCACCGCCAGCAGGCGCTCAAGCATCCGCTCTGAGGAACCGATGACTTCTACGTAGTACTGTCCCTGCTGGAAGAACAGGGCGTTTTCTGCACTATAGGCGAACCGGGCTAAACCAACATCCCTGCCGTTGGCCCGCTGCTGGGTACTGTAGACCGAAAATGCGTTCCGGTTGTTTCCCATGTCGTACACAAAGAGTTCGAGCCACTGTTCCGGCTGGTCGGCGACGGCAAAGCGCTGGGTGCGAAGGCTCAGAAAGCCGGCGGCAATGTACAGCTCTGCCTTCCCATCGATTTTTTCCGAGAGGGTCTCCGCCCCGAACTCTTCTCCCGGAGTCAACACCACCATACCCTCGGGAAGATAGCTCTGCAAATCGTCAATGGAACCGGCCGGCCGCGTTTGGGTTGGGTCGGAAGGGGAGCTGGCCAGGATTGCTCGAAAGAGTGCCTCGTCATACCGGGACTGTTGCGTGAAAATACTGACGCCAATGCCCACCAGCAGCAACAAGATCAGCGATCCGAGGCAAGTCTCAAGCCGTTGCGGTTTCACTCCACGGTTCTCCCCCGAGCGATCATCGCTGCCGGCTGCTCTCCCTAACGCCATGGGCGGTCAGAAGCCACGCCGCTCGATCTACATATTTTCCCTACCACTGATATACTCGCTTTCTCCCCCCTGAAATACTTTCCCCTCCCACTTTACCCCACCCGCAGAACCGTGGTAGGAGGGCACATCAATAGCACTTCTTACGGCGTGTTAAACTTCTTCTACGGGAAGCCAAGCCGAGTCCGCAGGCTTGGCTTCCTTGTTTTCCGGCGCACCGTGTTCTAAAGGTTCCGCTGCCGACGCTTGAGTCGGCACCTTTCCCGGGAACTCCCGGGCAAGAAGCATCGCGACGTGATCCTGGAGTTCCAGGATGAGCGGTTCCAGAGTCTTGGAAGAGATTGCACTAATGGGGACCCCGCCGTAGCGCCTCACCTGATTATGCACATATTCAGGGTCGAGCAGATCGGTCTTGTTGAAAACCAGCACGGTCTTCTTGTACTGCAGTTCCAATTCCTTCAGAATTCGGTCCACAGCTGCCATCTGCTCTTCAAATCGGGGATTGCTGAGATCCACCACGTGCAGCAGGAGATCCGCATCATCGAGTTCTTCCAGGGTCGCAGCAAAAGCATCCAGGAGGGTTCGCGGGAGATCGCGGATGAAACCAACGGTATCGGTAATGATCACTTCCAAATCCCGCGGAAAGCGCAGTCGGCGACTGCTGGGGTCAAGAGTGGCGAAGAGTTTGTCTTCCACAAAGACCAGGCTCTTGGTGAGGGTATTCAGGAGCGTTGATTTGCCGGCGTTGGTGTAACCAACAATGGAAATGACCGGCATCCGCTTGCGCATGCGTTGCGAACGGCGCTGTGCGCGCCCCTCCCGGACCAGCTTCAACTGGTTTTCCAGATGAGTGATGCGGTCTTTGATTC
>JAPXSS010000107.1:0-11072 GCA_033812955.1 Syntrophobacteraceae bacterium
AATAGCTCCCGCGGGAGAATCTCCTGCGTCATATTGGCGCCAGGGCGACGCATTCCTCCGCACTCTCTATGCCTTGGCCGACTCCCTGGCCGTTGGTCTTGGCTGATTTCCTGGCCGCTGCCAATAGCCACCACCACCTTCAGCTGGTTATTGAGAAGGCGGTCCTCCAGATTCACACGGTAGCTGTTGGAATCTGGATAGTCCGCATGCTCCACATCGGAGTAATATGGGGCAGCCTCGATGCCGTTTTGAACCAGCCAGGATGCAACCTGCTCAGCATCCCGCCTAGTAAGAGTATAGATGATTCCACTTCCTGCAAGTCGCGGCACACGCTCTGCCAGCCAAGCCAGGCGAGCCGCCTGATCCGGCAGGCGGATGCACTGTAAGGCGAGGCTTTCACGGCCTAAGGACCCGTGCATGGTCTCGATGTCACCCAGCTGTATCTTCACGTCCTGTATTACCCGGTTGTTAGCGGTTGCGGTGGTCGCCAGCACCGGTATGTTCGGCGGCATCTGCCTCAGGATATGGACAATGCGCCGGTAATCCGGACGAAAATCATGGCCCCAGTCGGAGATGCAATGAGCTTCATCCACCACCAGAAGACCGATCCTGTTCACCACCGGCAACAGGATCTCTTCAAGAAACTCATCATTGGCAAGCCGCTCCGGTGCGATCAGAACGGCGTCAACCCGGTTTCCGGCGATAGCACTCTTGACCTGATCCCAATCGTCCCGATTACTGGAATTGATCGTAGCGGCGTGAATACCCAACCGCTCTGCTGCTGTGATCTGGTTGCGCATCAAGGCCAAGAGCGGAGAGATGATGATGGTCGGTCCCAGCCCCCGGTCACGCAGAATCCGTGTACTGATGAAGTACACGTTGCTCTTGCCCCAGCCGGTGCGTTGCACCACCAGCAGTTTCTTGCGGTGATTGACCAGAGCGTCAATAGCCTCCCATTGACCATCCCGAAAAGTTGCCCTTGGATCTCCGATGGCGGTTCTTAAGAGTTCTTGTGCCGCACGTCTTTGCATAGACGGTTCCCTGTTGTTATGCTGATAAAGCCTGTGGTCGTCTTAATCCTTGTTGGTTCGGGGTCTGTTCGACCAGCCGGTAAAGTACCGTTGACAATGATGGTATGGATGCCTGTCTTGGAACCGGCCGAGGTTGTCCTCGACTGTCACGATTCGGCAGGATGCTGTGCCGCCGTTCTTTTCGCCGCGCAATCCGCGGCCAACCATCTGCATATACCGCACCGGGCTAAACACCTGTCTAGCGATAAGTACCATGTCTGTCTTTGGAGCGTCGAAGCCGGTGGCAAGGACGGCGTGGTTGCAGAGCACCTGGATATCACCGCCATGGAACCGGTCGAGGAAATAGCGGCGCGCCACTCTTGGTGTGATGCCACTGATAGCTGCCGACGAGATACGAGCCAGATTCAGGCGTGCCGAAATCTCCTCTGCGTGTTGAACTGAGTTGGTGAAGAAGAGGATCGAGCGCTCTCCCGCATGCTTGATGCCATGCTTGATGCGTTCCACAAGGCGCCGGTTCCGCTGTGTGTCGCCGGCGAGACGTTGATTGATGGCCTCGAGAATGTTCTCAAAGTCAATACCTTCCCAAGGCTCTGGAAGTTCGGCCAGCCGCTTGATTTCCTCGTCCAGCAATGCCGTGCCCGACGGGAGGGCTTCGTAAGCGGCCTCCGCGAGCACGCCCTTCGCGTACAAGCGAGCGTGCAACTGCTCTTGTTCTAATGGGAACCAGCGTTTATCGAATCGCTTTGCCAGCCGTTGGCTTTCCTCATCGTTCCTACGGAACGGTGTCGCGCTGAGACCGAGGATGGGTGGCTCATCCTTTGCAAACGTTCCCGGTTTCGGAGCTTCCGCATCGAGCCAGCGCAGGAGGTTCGTATAACTTGGTGTGATGGCGTGGTGGCATTCATCCACACGGATGAATACGACATCTATGCTCGTTTGAACCAGTGGGGATACGTTCACAGCACAGTCTGCCACGGCCTTGGAGAGTATGCTCGAGACGATGATGGGGATGGTTTCCATGAGGTCCGTGTCAATACCATCGAGGGGTTCTGGTCGCTTCTGCGCTCTTGGCTTCGACCTCATCGTGGCATATCTCAAAAAAGACCTCCTCTCTATCTGGGATTCTTCGAGTTGGTTCACAACGTCAGAAAGCGCGGGAAAGCCTTGCTCCAGTCCCTAATTGAGGTCTTGGTTACGTAGCAACCCGGATCCCATCATGAGCCTTGTTCCACCCATTCCTCAGCCCAATCAATCAGATTCTTTCCCTTGATTTGAGGATTGTCTGTTTTGATGATTTCCTCCAACCATTGCCTGCTCTTCTGGATTATCGGTTCCCAGATTTGGCGTTGTGTGGCGAACCGTTTTTCGAGCACCACCAAGACGACAGCAGTCGACAGAAGGATGTATTTGTCTGAGCAGGCGGTCACTTCGACTCCCTCAGCCATCCGGGTCATCAAACCTAAATCGAGACGCAAAATGCTTGCCGCTTTGTCATCAACCTCTATGCCTCCATGGGCTTTCTGAAGGGAAAGAATGTGGAGTAAATCATCGATTGGTTCAGATTGGCCACCCCTTAAATCAACCTTCTCAGACCTCTTGCTGAATGACCGTTTTGAAAGTTTGAAGAGACTAAACTGGATCCCCGATTCTTCTGCATCTAAGCATTCATGAGTGCGTTCTAGCATGCGCAAATCATAAGAGAGTTGCGGACCCGGAAAAGCCGCTGGTGGTCTATGGGCCAAAATGTTCCCGCGGCCGTGCCAGCCGACTGTCACAAGAGCCGGGACCTCACGCAGCAGCATCTCGCCTGTGGCCTGGTCTTTTTCCTCCCTCTTCTCAACGGCCACAAAACTCGTTAGCCGTGAAATTAGATTGAAGCGTGTGGAAAGCTCTATGATCACTTTGTCTCTCGACTCTTTTTGTTTCCAAACCTGCTTCGATCCCTGCTTTGCGTCACTACCTTCCTCAAGATCGCGCAATCTCTCTCTCGCCCAGAGCAAGGCAACAGGAAGCGACTCGTCCGAAGCCTCCTCAACCGCTAACTTGTAAGATCTGAGGACACCATTTACCGTTCCTTTGACAGTGATAGTCTTTGGTGACAGATCCCCAGATGGGCAACAGGCAAAAAGAGTGATCGGACTTCCCAAGAAGATGGCTGGCCGTGAGGGCGCCTGGACGGCATTTGGCATGCCCCATTCGACGACTGCATCCATGAAGCCTCTTTGATTGACTTTGTTAAAAACACTCAACATCTTTGGCTCAATTCGCTCTCCTGGGAATATGAATTCGGAAGCGCCACCGGTTGCCCTCGCCAGTCCCTTTATGAAATATTCGTTGCAACCGGCCCCAATACCGATTGAAAAGATCTTCAGACTATCTCGGTGTTTCCTCACAAGATCAAAGATTTGCTGCTCATTGCCGACCTCTCCGTCAGTCAACAGTATGATATCCCGGTGCGATGCGTTACTCTGTATTTTCGAAGAGCAAATGCGCTTCAAGGGCGCCAATATCTCGGTACCGCCGAGGTCTGTGTCAGCATTTTGAAGAAAGCCAAGTCCTTCCGCAAGGCTGGCTTCAGAGTATTTCTCGGAGGTCTTGAAAAGAAATTCAAAAGAGGAACCAAACCTGCAAATGTTGAAAGCGGCATTGCCGGGAATGGCTTTAAGAGCGATACTGAGTGCCTTCTTAGCCTGTGCGATGGAATCACCCATCATCGAGCCTGAGCAATCCAGAACGAAGATGATCTCTTGAGGTCCAATCGTTGAGTCGTCGAGCTTGTTCTCGTCTTCGAAGTTGAGATCGAGCTGAACAAAAGAGTCATCTTTCATGCGCTGCAGAAAAGCCCTGTTCTGAAAGGCTTTTTCATAGCTGATCGATAAGATGAAGTCCCGGTCCATCCTCACCTCCTCGGAGGAGAATGTGACAGTCACGGGATCGCCTTTCATGTTGTCCACCTTTATGGCATGGCTCGGGGACTCGATGGAACTTACCGACACGTTGTGAATGTTCAAATGCAGAGAGAGACCATAAGGTACTTCTAGAGCATAGGGAGGGTGCACTTTGGCGTGGATGGGGATGTCGCCATCGTCCATCGACCTTGGGAGGTATCTTGGTGAAATGGTGGTAGGAAGAGAAAACCGTACCACATTACCGGACGCATCCAGCAGAGTCGCATACTCGATCTCCATCAGCACCTCACAACCCGGACGGAGATTGCCCACCGAAAGGGCAAAAATGTTCGGCCGTTCTTGATCGAGCAGGTAGGCGCCATGGCCTTCTATCAGAGCGTTGTCATAAATCTCGAAAGCTTTCTCCCGTTCTTCAACCCGGCCCTGAATCACCCTTTTGTCGATCATGGCCCGAAAACCGCAGATAGCGGCTCCCTCGGGCAGAGGAAATCTGTAGACTGCTTCAACCGCACTTGCTTCACTATTGCTGAACCGCTGGGATACTTTTGCCTTCGCACCCCTTCCCAAGATGTCCGCCTCGACTTTGACGCCCGTTAGGGGAATGGGCACCGGAGTTGAACCAGAAATGCTGGCCATTAATCCGAAAATATCAGTCATCGTCTGCGTCTCCTTTAAAGATTTCCTTGGCAATCCGGAGGATCTTGAGGATTTTCCTTCGTTCCGCCTCTTCAACATCGCGGCTGATGTGGATTTCAATGCCGGATGCAACCGGGTACCTTAACCACATCTCGCGCCCTGTCTCTGTCGGCGGGGCAACGGCTTCACCGAAGATTTTTTGGATCTCGGAAAGCTTGAGTCCCCTCTCCTGGTGAGCCTTGATCTGGAGTAATCTATATAAATGACTGTCATAATAGAATCCCCCCCTTCCCCTTCCGGCAGGCGGGTCGAGGATGCCTTCTTGAACGTAGTATCTCACCGTTCTTCTTGAGAATCCTGACAGTTCACAAAGCTGTTCTATGGAATATTGTCTCTTTTTCACAATTGCTTAATAACAGTTAACTATCATAATAGCAATCCCATTTAGGAAAGGTGATTCTGACCGAGCTGTAATTCTTGAGGTGTTTGAGTTTATCGAATGATTTTAATTGGTTGTCACGGATGCAAAGTGGGGATGTCCCGGATTGCCTCCAGGCATTGATCCAACGTCAGATCTTGAAAGATTTCGAACCACTTCTCAGTGTGCCGCATGTAAGCGACGTTGAATTTCCCATTTCCAACGTATTGGAGCCTGACAAATTTCGCTTCAAAGTACTCAGAGACAGAATACGGACCAGGGCAGTGGTACTTCGAGCAGAAGTAAAAGTTGCCACGATACCATTTACCGTAGATGTCCACGATGTAATTCCACTGCGTATCTTCGGGGGGTGGTTCGATGAAATTTGCCTTCAGGAAGCTTTCTATGAGCTGATCAGCTTTCTTCTGAACTTCGGCCTTGAGATTATCCGACACCTTGGGCTTAGCGGGGGCGTATACCCATTGCTTCTTGGCTGGCATGGTGGTCTCTTTCATTTAGGCTTTGCTGCCGTCGTAACCTTCTCTTTCAAGACACCTGAGCATTTGAAGGTGATCACGGTGCGTGGAGGCAAGTCCATCGACTCACCGGTCTGGGGGTTCCGGCCTGTTCTGGCGGCTATTCAACCACCAATCTGCTCCAATACCGTTGCAACCACCCGAGCCGAAAACCGCCCGCTCAGGTTGCAGCGAAGAGCCCATGGCAAACCACCGCGGGTGCCACACACTCGCGAATCTGCTAATTATATACCACTACCACGCAATCGGGAAAGCACCTTTCACGGCCAAGATAATCCGGCCGTGAGCAATGCGAGCATGCTTGAGCAATCCGGGCAGCAGGTGACGTCGGTTGATCAGTGGAGAGGAGGCGTGCGCTTCCCTCAGTCACAACTTTCGCTAGAGGCGCCCGGGCACTCGGAGCGTCACAGGGAGGGGCGACTCAACCTCGGCGAAACCTCAGGCCGGGAGAATCTCTCCGAAGCGCTGCCCACAGTCATCCGTGCTGTTCTCCCGGCGGTAGCGGCGCACGAGGGTCAAAGCCAGGCCGTGTGCCAAAGCCGCAACGATGGCCGGTACATGCCCGCCGTTGACACTCCAGGCCGGGTCCTGCGGCTACGGAATGAAGATGGTTCCGCTATGGTTGAGGTTGTCTTCATAGTGTCAATATGCCACTATCTTAAGGCAAGATTCCTGACAAGTGTTTTCGTCCGCCGACCGTCGCGTCCTGCAACTTGGTCGGACGAAGCCCGTAGGCTCGATGGGGATTCTCGAGAACAAAACAGCACACAGGAGGATGATCGCTTATGGCTGAATTCTTCCGTGAAGTGAGACCGAAGCACCGGGCCTTCACCGCTGGCCTGGCGGTCCTGTTCATGGCACTCCTGGGGTCGGCGTGCGTCACCAACCCGATTACCGGGCGAAGCCAGGTCATGATGGTGAACGATCAGGAGGCTGTGCGGGCTTCCCGGCAGGCCTATCTGCAACTCCTTTCGGCGGCCGATAAGGCACAGGCCCTGGACAACAACCCGCAAACCCTGCGCCGGGTGCGCCGAATCACCGACCGGCTGGTTGCCCAGGCCGTGCAGCTGCGTTCCGAGACCCGAGGGTGGAAGTGGGAGGTCCATGTTCTGAAATCAAAGGAGATCAATGCCTGGTGCATGGCCGGCGGAAAGATGGCGGTCTACACCGGATTGATCGAGAAGATCAAGCCCTCCGACGACGAACTGGCGCAGGTCTTGGCGCATGAAATCTCCCATGCCCTGCTGTCACACCAGGCGGAGAAGATGTCTCGAGTCCAGATGCAGGGGGCGGGTTTGCAATTGGGGGTGCTGGCAGGTGCGATTGCGGGCTACGATTTGAGCGGGGTAGCCGGCCTGGCCGACAGTGCCGCCACGATTGCCCTGCAACTGCCCAACAGTCGCGAGGCGGAGAGCGAAGCGGACAAGGTCGGGATGCTGCTCGCGGCGCGTGCCGGCTACAACCCGCAGGCCGCCATTTCACTGTGGGAGAAGATGATGCAGTCATCAAGCGGGGGGATTCCTGAATGGCTGAGCACTCATCCCAATCCCGAAACCCGGATCGGCTACATGCGCTCCCTGGCAGAAGAATACAGGCCGATCTATCGAAGCGCAGCCAGCGCTTCCTGAACGGCCTGAGCCGACTCTTCCGCCACCGCCATCAGTCATGGTTCTGCCGGCGGAGGTCTTCGATGCAGCAGGGAGGATGAGGGGATGAGAAGGAGCCTTCTTCCTTGAGGCGGATTTTCACCGGAATGCCCAACTCCTGCATCAGTTCCCGGGCAAGGCACAGGCAGAGCTGTTCCATTTCTTTTATTTCGTCGGAAAAAATGGTCTCATCGACCTTCAGCCAGACCTCCAGGAAATCCCGCAGGTCTTCGCTGCGGATGAGGAACCGGCAGGCAGTGGGGAGAGTTCCCATGGCCCGCTGGAGAAGCGAGCTGATCTGCTGATGATGCAGCTTGACCCCGCGGATGACCATCAAGTCGTCGGTGCGGTCCGTGAGCCATTCGAGCCGCGTCAGGGTGCGCCCGCACCGGCAGAGGCCCGGCAGTAGCCGGACGCGATCACCGGTGCGGAAACGGACCAGGGGAAAAGCGCGGGTGGTAAGGGTAGTCAGGATGAGTTCTCCCGCTTTCCCGTCCGCGACCGGCTTCCCGCTCGTGGGATCGATCACCTCGGCCAGGAAGTGATCCTCACTCACATGCAGTCCCTGCCGGGCTTCGCACTCGAAGGCCAGGGCCGCTCCCGGGACTTCGCTCAGCCCGTAATGGACCCAGGTCGTCACATGGAGCTCATCGCGGAGGTGCTGCTGGGTTTCCGGAGCTGGGGGTTCGCCGACCAGGATAATGGTCTTCAGCGCGAGCTCATTGGGGTTCAGGTTGGTCCGGAAGGCCAAATGCATCAGTTGGGTGGCTGATGCATGGCTGGTGATCAAGACCGAGGTCTTGTAGTCCCGCAGCAGCATGAGCTGTTTTTCAGGAGTGAGCAGGGTCTGCGGGATGACGCTGCTTTCGATGAGTTCCGCGCCATCCTTGTAGGCCTGTCCCCAATTCATGAGGCCGAGATCGAGATCGATCTGCAGAATATCCTGCCCTGCCACGCCGGCGGCGAACAGGGCACGGGCCACCAGTTCCCGCGAGATGGTGAGATCCTGTTTGGTGAACCCACTGACCGTCGGTTTGAGAACACTTCCCGGTGCGGTATGGATGCGCACCACATCCCGAAGTGGCACGGCGAACAGCCCGTACGGATAATTCTCGCTGAGATCGTCGCGAGTGGCAAAAGGGATGTGCTGGAGATCGGCAATGGTTTCCACGCGGGCCGGTTCGATGCCGTTTTCCTGCAGGCGGTTGCGATAGAAGGGGACGTTCTTGCACGCTCGATTCAGGGTGCTCTGGAGCCGTTCCAGTTGGAGCTGGGCGCGCTCTTCCGGATCGAGGCATTCTTCCCTGGCATTCCAAATGGGCATGTTCAGGCCCTCCCTTCATAGAATTCACGATAGTCCTTGCCCAGGTAGGCGCGTTTCACGTCCTGATCGGCCAGCAGGTCGGCCGCGGTCCCTTCCAGGACAATCTGCCCATTCTCCAGGACATACCCGCGGTCGGCAATCTGCAGCGCAGCACGGGCGTTCTGTTCGATGAGGAGGATCGTCATACCCTCCTGTTTGAGCTGCACCAGCGTGTCCAGGATCAGGCGGACGAGAAAGGGCGCCAGCCCCATGGACGGCTCGTCGAGGAGCAGGAGGCGGGGGCGTGCCATGAGCGCCCGGCCGATGGCCAGCATCTGCTGTTCCCCGCCCGAAAGCGTGCCGGCGGGTTGCACCGCCCGTTCCTGCAGTACCGGGAAAAGCGCCATGACGCGCTCAAGATCCTCGGCGATGAGCGCGCGCTGCTCACGCCGGCGATAGCGCAGGTAGGCACCCAGTCTGAGGTTGTCCCTGACGCTCATCGGTGGGAACAGCAGTCGCCCTTCGGGCACCAGGGAGAGACCGCGCTCGACAATGGTCGGGGATTTAAGACCACGCAGCGAGCGCTTTTCGAGCTCGATCTCGCCTTCCCACTGGGAAATGAGGCCGCAGACGGCCTGGAGCAGGGTGCTTTTGCCCGCGCCGTTGGCGCCGATGAGGGCGATGAGTTCACCCGGGCGGACCGACAGGCTGACCCCATTGATAGCGCGGATTTTCCCATAGTAGCATTTGAGGTTACGTACCCGCAGCATCTAACCCGCCTCACTCGGTTCCTGATCGCTGCCCAGATAGGCGCTGATGACCGCCTCGTTGGCCTGGATCTCACGAGGTGTGCCTTCTGCCAGTTTCTGACCCTGGTGCAGGACGATGATGGTATCGGATATGGTCATGGTCAGGTCCATGTCATGCTCCACCAGGAGCAGGGTGAGGCCCTGAGACCGGATCTTTTGGAGCAGCTCGCCGAGTTGCTGGGTTTCCACCGCATTCAGACCGGAAGCCGGTTCATCCAGGAGCAACAGGCGGGGCTGGGTGGCCAGCGCCCGCGCAATCTCGAGGAAGCGCTGCCAGCCGAAGGGCAGATCTGTGCTGCGATGGTTGGCCATGCTTTCCAGCCCAACCAGGGCCAGAAGTTCCCTTGCGCGCTCGCGTGCTTCCCGTTCCTCCCTGCGCACCCACGGCCAGCGCCCGATAGCCCCCAAAAACCCGCACTTCATGCGCACGTGGTGACCGACCAGGACGTTCTCCAAGACGGTCATACTCCCGAACAGCTCCACATTCTGAAAGGTTCGGGCAATGCCGTGCGCCACCACTTCATGGACCTTCTTTCCCTGGATCTCGAGGTGGTCGTAGATGACGCGCCCCTCTTCCGGAGGGTAAGCACCTGTGATCACATTAAAAAGAGTCGTCTTGCCGGCGCCGTTGGGACCAATCACGGCATGAATGCTGCCCGTTGCCACCGCAAACGAGACATTGTAGAGCGCCTGAATCCCGCCGAAGGATTTGGCAAGGGATTCAACCGTCAAAAGGTGATCCGTGACGGCAGCAGGGGGATGAACAGGGTTCATGGGTTTGGCTCTTGGCTGCTGGTTTTCAGTCTCTGGCTCTTATTTCTTGGCCGTCGGCTGTTGACTCTTGGTTTATGGAAAAAGACCCCGCACGGCAGGCTCCATGACCCTCCCGCCACACCTACTCCCTCCCCTCTCGACGCCCTTTCATCTTCAGGGCCACCGAGCGCTCGTGGAGGTCCAGCAGACCACGGGTGAGTCCCTGAGGCAGAAAGATCATGATGGTCATCAGGATGAGGCCGTAGACGATCATTTCGAAATCGGAAAAGACGTGCAGCCATTCCGGGAGGATGGTCAGGAGAGAGGCTCCCAGGAGCGATCCCCAGATGCTGGCCATACCACCTACCACCACCATCGTCACCAGCCGGATCGATACCAGAAAGTCAAATGAATTTGGGCTGATGAAGCTGACCAGGTGAGCATACAGAAAGCCTGCCAGGGCGGCGAAGATGGCGCTCAGGACAAAAACCCCGGTCTTGAGGCGGCTCGTATCGATGCCCATGGCTGCCGCCACCTGCTCTCCATCATGAATGGCCCGAAGCGCCCTGCCCACCCGGGAATCCACCAGCCGCTCACAGATTAGAAAGGATACCAGCACCACCCCCCAGACCAGGTAGAAATAGGTCTTGCCTGAAGCCAGCGAATAGGGTCCCAGGGCTAAGAAGGGGATCCCGACCAGCCCGGAATCTCCCCCCGTTACCGTGGTCCATTGCCGAATCAGAATGTAGGTGATCATGCCAAAACCGAGGGTGCCCATGCCGAGGTAGTAGCCTGAGAGCTTGAGCATGGGCAGGGCCACCAGGAAAGCCACCAGCGCGGTCAGCAGGACCGCCGCCGGCAGCGCCAGCCACGGCGACCAGTTCAGGTGGACGGTGAGAATGGCCGTGGTGTAGGCGCCGATGCCGTAGAAGGCGGCATGCCCGAGCGAAATCTGACCGGCGTAGCCCATGAGCATATTGAGGCCCAGCGCCAGCAGGGTATTGATCCCGATGAAGGTCAGGAGCTGCAGG
>JAPXSS010000108.1:0-10946 GCA_033812955.1 Syntrophobacteraceae bacterium
CAGGGGTAGAGATGTGGCTGCAGGATGTATTCGAGAACGGCCAGTTTGCTCGCCTCTTTGGTTTTGAAAGAATCCTTGTCGTCCAGTACCAAGCCGTCGCGGTTGCCGAGGATGTTGGTGGAATACCAGCCTTCCAGGCCCAGCATGCGGGCTTTGAGACCAGGCGCCAGGATGGTTTTCATGAGGGTTTGCCCGGTCTTGAAGTCTTTCCCGGCAATGGGTACTTCTTTCTCGGCAGCCAGCTCGATCATGGCTGGAATATCGATGGTGAGGTTTGGCGCCCCGTTGATGAAGGGAATATTGCTTTCGAGGGCGGCCAGGGCATAGAGCATGCTGGACGGGATGTCCTGATCATTCCGGTCAATGGCCTCCCGGAGGCTGGCGTAGGACTGGTGGACGGCCGTGGGAGTGAGATGGATTTCGGTGCTGCCTGCCCAGATCATGACGCACCGAGCCACGCGCTGTTCGGAGCGGAAGCGGGCGATATCATCCTTGAGGGCGTCAACCTGGTCGCGGAGTGACGATGTCTTCTTCACATGGGTCCCGTCCAGATTGCGCACGAACCGACCGTCGAAAACCGCTGGCATGGGGCGAATTTCCGTGAGAAACTCCTTGATGGGTTCGAGGTGATCGCGGTTGAGCACACGTGCGTAGAGCGCAGCTTCGTAGGTGTTTGCCGCATACAGGTCCCAGCCTCCGAACACGAGGTCGTCCAGGGAAGCCAGCGGGACGAATTCCATGATCTTGGGTGATCGCAGTTCAAAGCGTTTTCCCAGACGAATCGTTCCCAGTTGAGTAATGGAGCCGACAGGTTCGGCAAGGCCCCGGCGAACAAGCTCCACGCCGGCAATGAACGTCGTGCTCACAGCCCCACCCAGGCCGGGCACCAGCACACCGAGCTTACCTGCCGGCGCCTCGATCTCTTCTTCAAATTTCAGATTTTGTTCCTTCAAGGTTGAACCTCCGCGATTGGCAATGAAGAGTTCGATTTCAAGGACAGCATGTCAGCGGCTCTCCTGCCCTGTTCCAGGGCGAGCAGTGCTTCTTTGATCTGAATTCCTCCGGAAAAGCCTCTCAAGGTGCCGGTCGCCGAGATCACCCGGTGACACGGAATGAAGAGCGGCAAAGGGTTCCTGCCACAGGCCTGCCCCACGGCCCGCGATGCTCGGGGCCGGTCGACGGCGCGGGCGATTTCCACATAGGAGCGTGTCTCTCCAAAAGGAATCCGTCGCAACGCTTCCCAGACCTGCAGCTGAAAAGCAGTACCACCCGACAGATCGAGCGGCAGCTCGGGAAGCGGCCGGCAGTATTGGAGATAGTCCTGGATCGCCGCTTCAGCACGCTGCAACAGTGCGTGGAGCGGCGAAAAAACAGCACTGAGGCCGCCATTGGCTTGCTCGATAAGGGCCCGGCAAGATGCTCGGGATGGCTCCAGCGACCCCCAGAAATGAACCAGGCAGATACCCAGATTGCCGGCGGCAACCAATAACCAGCCCAGGGCTGACGGCAAGAGCTGGAAGGCGATGGCCGGTGTGGCAAGCGGATTAATCATCCGTGAAATCCGTGAAGTAGGGATTGGTCTTCATTTCATGCGCTACAGTCGAATGCGGACGGTCTCCGTAATCGTGGCCCGGCCAGACGACGGTCTCGGGAGGAAGGGTGGCGATTTCATGCTGGAGGGAATGGATCAGCGCTTCGAAGGAAGCCCCTGGGAGATCGGTGCGACCCACGGCACCGACGAACAGCGTGTCCCCGGTGAAAAGATTGCCGTCGATGAGGATGCAACATGCGCCCGGAGTGTGACCGGGGGTCAGGATGAATTTAATGGCAAGATCCCCGAAGGTCAGTTCGTCTCGATCCTGGACCCGCACATCGGCCGGTCCGGCAGGATCCACCCCGAGCATTCGCGCCCATCCCGAAAACTCGGGTTTCTGAAACAGCTCGTCGTCCAGGGCATGCATTACGACTTTGGCTCCCGTAGCTGCTCGTAGACGGTCATTGCCGCAAGTATGGTCGGGGTGGCCATGGGTGTTGACAATGTAGCGAAGGGTGATGCCGCGTTCCTCCAGGAGTTGCAGGAGTTGCTCCTCATTTCCTGCAGGATCGATTAAAATACCTTCCTTGCTCTTTTCATCGTAAACCAGATAGCAGAATACTGCCATGTGCCCGACAAGTATCTGTTCGATCTTCATCATCTCCTCCAGAGATTTCAGCAGGCCAGGTGGTGGCCGGTTCCTAAGTCACACTCAAAATGGACCATCTTGGGAAAAAAGTCAAAGACACAGTGCCATGACACCGACGGGGACAGCCCCATGACAACCTCGAGCAGAAGACGGGAAGGACTCCTGGTCTATGAATTCCACGGCCTTCAGCCCCCCAGGGATGAACCCGATGACAGTACTTTCCTGGGAATTTGGCCGGCCCCCCCCTACTACTATCTGTTTTTTGCCGGTGTACCCGGCGAAGGTCTTTGCCGGTGGGTGAGCATGCAGCGCGGCTGGGTGGTCCGGGATACTTATCGGCTTGCTTATGAAGACTGGCAGCAGGTCGGCCGGGGTTGGATTGAAGTCGGTCCCTTCAGCATCGCCATGGGGCCGGAGTCCATGTCTTCCTCGAAAACCGGAGAGGCTGAAGGAATCAGTTTGCGGATCGACCCAGGGTTGGTGTTTGGGTCCGGTCTGCACGGCTCGACCCGAGGTTGTCTGCTGGCTGTTGCCGACCTCTATCGCCGGGAACGGCCCGCAAGGGTGGTCGATATGGGAACGGGAACCGGGATTTTGGCGATATCGTGCGGCATGCTGGGGGCAACGCGGGTTGTTGCTCTCGATAGGAACCCCCTGGCGGTTCGGACGGCAGTGAAAAATGTTCGACGGAACCGCCTGCAAGGCCGGGTGACGTTGTTGGTGGCCGAGGATCTTGGGATTCTCCGAGGATCTTCAGACCTCCTCATTATGAATCTCGAATTGCCTATCCTGAAACAGCTGCTGACTCGCGAGGAGTGGCTTGCCTATCCAAAAGTGATTTTGAGCGGGTTCCTCGAAAACCAATGGCATAAGCTTCAGGAATATATTCCCTCCGCCTATTATCTCCGAGGACGAATGACGATCGATGACTGGATGACCATGACACTTGCCAGGGATGCTTGATTTTGTAAAGAACAGAGCTCCTCCAGGGCTGATAGAAATGCCTGCTGTGGCTATTTGTCAATGCCTTCATCAACATGAATATCACTACGCCTCCCAGAGGAATCTTCAATAACAAGCGCGAATATTTTGTTGACCTTGAACTCATTCGGTTATAGTAAATAAGACTGAATTATACTCGTTGAGGCTGGAAAATACCGTTTTTATAAGCGCTCTGGATGCCGGCTTTCGCCGTCATGATGAACGCAGAAGCCGCCTGAGATATCATTCCGGCACTCTTTCAGCCGGAGCCCAGATGACATTCACAAAACGCAGTATGCCATCCTTCATGAGTATAACGAAAAGAGGATTAAAAGGTGTGGTTTGATGCTTTTATTGCTGTAATTTCAAATCTGAAATAGAAGAACGAATTCGTCACAGCATTGGAGAAAGACTATGGCCAAGAAACTCCTGGAAATTGCTGCTGAGATTGTGCAGGCACAGGTTTCCACCAACCAGCTGGCAACCGAAGAGATTGTCTTTTCCCTCAGGCAA
Organism: Syntrophobacteraceae bacterium; assembly: GCA_033812955.1. GTDB lineage: Bacteria > Desulfobacterota > Syntrophobacteria > Syntrophobacterales > Syntrophobacteraceae > JADGQM01. The sequence continues at coordinate 3,678 of JAPXSS010000108.1, forward strand.
GTCTTTGGCGCCCTCCAAGACTTGCAAAAAGCGGAACTGGAAGATGCGCCGTTGGATGCAGGCATATCCTTCGGCGAAGGGATGATGGAGGAGACCGTCGGCGAGAAGATGGACCCGAGGGATTCCATACAGTATGACAAGGTCATCTGCCTCGAGTGTGGTGCAGGAATGCGGCAGCTGACGGCCAAGCACCTTGATTCACATGGCTTGACCATCCGTGAGTATAAACGAAAATACGGGTTTCCTCTGCGGCAGTCACTGTCGGCTCGGTCCTTGTCCGAGGCTCGCAGCAAAGCGGCAAAGGAACGGGGGTTACCGGAGAATTTGCGGCTTTATCAATCAGAACAGAAGAGGCGGAAGGAATTGGCGCTTCAGGAGAGCCTGGAAATGCCGGGCGAGGCAGTACCAGAAAAGGCAGCGAAAGCGCCCAGGGGCCGTCACAACAAGAAGGCCGCAGAATAGCGTTAGCTGGAAACTCAAACCCAAGCGGCCGGTTGAGAACGCCTTTCCCAGGTGCTGGAAGAGCTGAAATGCCTGTCCAAGAAAGAAGAAAACCAGGACAATGCTCCTGGCTTTCTTGTGAGAAGGAAGAAACCAACTCTTTATGGTTCTTCCTTTATCGCCCTCCTGGCTGCTGCGGCAATGGGGTGAAACAAGTATTTTCGTGATGGTAATTCGGTAGGGAAAAGGCAGGTCGAGCTTATGAAGATTTTCATCTGGCGTCACAGCAAGCTCTTTTCCAGTTGGTCCATGTTTGATGAGCCGCACGTCTACCAGGATAATTACCTCCAGGCGGAGATCATGGTGCTGGCGAACACGGAAGCGGAAGCGCTGAGCCTGATCGCCGGAGAAGAGAAGTGGAATGTCGACGAATTGAAACGCCTTCAGCCTCGCATTCTGCCACTCCAGGAAGCCGCTATAATCGGCAGGTTTGTCCAATACTGAAGACCTGCGGTAGACTGTCGCCGTGATCGGTTGACCGCTGGTTCAGCGATTAAGTTCCTGAGATTGTGCAGTAGCTATGCCGGAGCTTCGTGAGGAGGGCCTGCAAGGGGCACCTGACGGTGGTTGTGCGGGTTTCTGAGAAGAACGATCAGGCCGTACCTGACCTCGCTTGGCCATGTTTCCAGGAATGGCAGCCAGTGTTCTCGGAGGAATCGGGCCAAGGCAATGGTTTTTTCCTCGCAAGTCGATCCTTCCGTGTAGATGTTGACGAAGAAACCCGTCCTTGATCGCCAGAGCAGCCGCAGCCACCCGCCGAAGATGTAGAGGTCTTCATACAACCCGTATTCTTTTCCGAGCAGTCGACCTGCTCCGTGAGGCGGTATTCCATAACGGTCTGCCGCACGTCACTCCGGTTGCCATGGAAGAAAACCACAATGGAGGAACCGCCGGGCGAGGTCTCGGCTCGTTCCCGGCAGCTGGAACCGCCTCCGGCCCTGACAGTCGGAGTCCAATCGAGCCATACGCAACGGTTCCGGCAACGGATCGGAAAAAACACAATAAACGCTTTAGAGGGTCACTCCCGATTAGGAGCAGAGGATTGGGTGAGTCGGGTCTTGGTGTAGATGGGACAGGCGTTGATCGCTGCCTGCTTTTCCAGCATTTCCTGCTTCGTTCGAAAAACCCAGGTGCTTGATTCAGAGTAGCAGTAAGTTGCCAGCTCACACTCGTTGCATTCCTTCATCGTCCTTGTCCTGTTCTGCTGCTGCCGCGTCTGCGGCTCACGATGAGTGGCTGAGGTCAGTCTCCGCAGGTAGTCGTCCCATTCCATCGGCAGGAGATATTTTTTTCGGCTGTTGCAGCTCTTGCAGGCGGGTGCCACATTGCCCCTGGTGGATTGCCCCCCCCTGGCCAGGGGCACGATGTGGTCCATGGTCAGCTCCCGAGGCGGGACCTTACAGTAGCAGTAATAACATTCCCCCTTGGCCAATCGGCGCTGCCACCATTGGCTCCGGCGGAGCACCCTGGCCTTCTCCTTCTCACGCTGAATGACCTCGGGCGGGACATCCACCAGGAAAACAACCTCGTGGGATGTGGTTTCCACGGCCCCCAGTGCCCCCTCAGGAACAGCCTGCAACTGCCAACCAACCGTGCTGGTCGGGGCAGGCTGCAAACCCGCCCCTTTCTTCCCTTGATGCCTCATGCCTCACTCTTGCTCCTGGGGAGATCCTTTGAGCGCGACGTAGAAAGTATTCTGGCCGCGTTTCACCAGCAGCAGCAGGCTTTCATTCTGTTTCATCTTTTGGAGGGCCTGGTTATAGTCTCTGATATTTTGAATTTTCTGACGGTTTACTTCCTTGATCAGGTCTCCCGGTCGCAGTTTGCCTTCGCCTGCCGGGCTGCCGGGTTGAACCCCAGAGATCACCACCCCGCCTTCTTTTTCATCCAACCCGAAGCGTTGTGCCAGATCTGCTGTCAGGTTCTGCACGGTCATGCCCCAGGCACTCTCCTTGGTAACGGCAGGTGCTTCGGCTGTCTCCTCAGGCATGGTTCCGACAGTCACCTTGAGATCTCTGCTTTTGGCGTCGCGAACGAGCTGAATGGTGATCTGCGAGTTGGGGGCGGTTGAGGCTACCAGGCGCGACAGGGCGTGGGCGCTGTCAACGTCTTTGCCGCCTACTGAGGTGATGATATCGCCTCGTTTCAAGCCGGCTCGATCGGCCGGACCATCCTTGACTACATCGCCGACGAGAACGCCCCGGGTCTGTTTGATGCCAAAGGATTCAGCCAGTTCCGGCGTAATATCCTGGATCATAACGCCCAACCAGCCGCGTGTTACTTTGCCGGATTTGAGCTGGGGCAGGATTTCCTTGACCAGATTGATGGGGATGGCAAAACCGATACCCTGCCCCTGAGCCACGATGGCCGTGTTGATGCCAACCACTTCGCCGTTCATGTTGAAGAGTGGCCCGCCACTGTTGCCAGGGTTGATGGCGGCGTCGGTCTGGAGGAAATCGTCATAGGGCCCGGCGCCAATGACACGCCCTTTGGCACTGAGGATGCCGGCGGTAATGGTATGGCCCAGGCCAAAGGGGTTGCCCGAAGCCATGAGCCAGTCGCCTACCCGGAGGGAGTTAGAGTCTCCCAGTTGGGCCGGTTTAGGGAAATCACTGCCAGCCTTGACCCGGATCATTGCAATATCCGTTTTCGGGTCCCGGGCCACCACCTTGGCATCGTATTCCTTTCCTGCCTCGGTCTTGATCTTGATCTCGTCGGCCTTTTCCACCACGTGATTGTTGGTGAGAATGAGCCCCTCGCTGTCGATGATAAAACCCGAGCCGAGCGCATGAGTCTTCATTGGACCCTGGGGAGTGTCTCCAAAAAAACGCCGGAAAAACTCGTCGCCAAAAAAGTCCTTGAAAGGTGAGTTCGGCCCGACGAACGGCTGCATGGGACTCTCTTTGATGAGCTTGGTGGTAGAAATATTGACCACCACATGGTTCACCCGTTCCGCCAAATCGGCAAACGAAGGCGGGCCTTGGGCGCCCGGACTGGCGGAGGTCGTTGCCATCCCTCCCACCGTCACAAGAGCGTGCATGAGCACGCAACCGATCACGATACAGCAGAATTTCGCCATTTTGGACTGCGGTTCCCGATGGTTCATAGAGCTCCTTTCTGAATCGAGGGATGATCCGAGCTGGGGGGCCTCCCTGTCATAATCCGGTGACCGATTGTACCCTTACCCGTGCTCAAGGCAGCTGCCGGATGGCACCTGAGACCAGCGATGCAGAGCGGTAAAAGCATAATCAAGTCGATAAAAAAAGCAAGGTTAGGTTGGGGGCAAGGCAGGGCAAAGCCTATTCAAAAAGGAAACGGTCGGCTGGCTACGGGTCTCCCAGTCCCTCATCGCGCCCGTAGTCTTCAATGGCAACGCGGTTTTTGGGGAGACACAGAAAAAACCGTTGGGCTTCGGCAAAGTCCCTGAGTTGCACGGTAAGCTTCACCAGCGGTTGGTCATTGCGATCGAAGCCACTCTCGAGGTGGCGGATCAGAACATTTGAGGGGGCGCGAGCGATGGCAGGAATCAGCGAATGGACGGTTTCGAGTGATACCTGGATGTGAAAAGAGAGGGGATGGCGCCAGGGCTGCTCTTTGTTCCAGACCACATCAAGCAGCTGCTGAGGCTGGAGGTCGTGTTTCAGGACCACATCGCGGCAGCCCCTGCGATGAAAGGTGGTCCCGCGCTCGCTCAAAATAGCGACCACCTGATCCAGGCCGGGATAGGGGTTACAGCAGCGGGCAAACTTGTGGACGGCCTTGTCGAGCTCGGAAACCGCAAGGATATTTCGCTCGGATGGATGGGGGCCGATGGTGTCCTCGACCTGGCCCTGAGTGGCTGCCGAAAATGCTGGTTTAAGGTAGTAGAGGATCAGATGAGGTGATATGAGATCTTGTCCCAGGCGCGTGTAGAGGTCCTCCAGATCTTTTGCCGGGATCACTTCCAGGAGATCGCGGAAGTCTTCTCTATCCACAATGTTTTCCGACAAACCATGACGCCTGAATTCTTGCAGCAGGATTTCTTTTCCCACCTGCCGGGCGTATTGCTGGCGTTTCTGGTTGAGCTTCCGATTGATCGCCGTCCGGGAACGGGGCGTTCGGCAGAGTTTTTCCAGGTCCGGATTCACTTCGAGGGGCAGGGAGGATGTGAGAATCTTGACCATCTCTCCGTCTTTCAGAGGCTGGGTCAGGGGTGCCCATTGACCGTTAATGACGGCTCCACTGCAGTAATCCCCCAGCTGGGAGTGAATCTTATAAGCAAAGTCAAGGACGATACTGCCCTTCGGCAGCGGGTAGGCGTCCCCGTTGGGCGAATAGACGTAGATCTCATCCGCCTGGGCAAGCCGAATCAGGGCTTTGCGTTGAGGCCCGGCACCACCGTATTCGCCGATGGTGCGCAACAGATCGCTGATCTCATCGCTCATGGGTTCCTGGGCACTCCATTCAGTCAAAATCCCGTAGGTGGCCCATTCATCCATGCTGGGGGTGCGCACCTTGATCAGATAATTCTGGTCGCCGGCGTGAATTCGGACATGCAGGCTGCGGTAGCCGGAGTTCTTCGGATGTGCGATGAAGTCCCTGAGGCTGCGCGGAATGGGAGAAAAGGTGGTACAGACGATGCCCAACGCAGTGTAGCAGGGGACCAATTCCTCGGTTTGCAGGATAATGGCGAAGTCGATGCTGTTCTTGCTGTTGGCTACCTGAAGGGTCCGCTTTTGAGGGTCATAGTAGTTGCCCAGTCCCTTGGCGCGGGGTCTGAGAAGGATCGGGCAGGAGGCGTGAGCGAAGACGTCCTGGAGGGTTTGCACGATCCGCTGGTAATCTGCCGTGTGGCGAAGGGCCTGGATGTAGTGCAGGATCTTCTTGCTCTTCCGGGGATAGAGATAAGAGAGCGCCAGGTGGTAGAGTTCGCGCTTGAGGGGGTAGATATTGAACTTGGCGGCGATGGGAGCATAGACATCGATGGTTTCCCGGGCAATGCTGTGTCGATTTGGTTTGGCGAGATGATGGAGGGTGCGCAGGTTGTGCAACCGGTCGGCGAGCTTGATCAGGAGAACACCCAGACGGCGGCTGGCGCTGAGGAAGATCTTGCTGTGGGTCAAGTCCTTGACCCTTGCCCGGTCCAGATGACGACGCTCAAACTTGGTACAGCCGTCGACCAATTCGGCTACCACCTCGCCGAACAGCCGTTCGATATCCTCCAGGGTTACGGTGGCAATGTCTTCCACCACGTCATGGAGCAGGGCGGCCGCCAGCAGGAGAGGATCACGGAATTTCAGTTCACGCGCAAGGATTTCCGCCACCGCGCAGGGATGGCTGATGAAGGGGGCACCGGACTTGCGCCGCTGTCCCTCGTGGAGTTCTTGGGCAAATTCCAGAGCGTTGAAAAAGACGCGGTTTTCTTCTTTATTTTCATCAATATACTTGGCCATACGGGTACGATAGTGAGCCAGATCAAAACTGTGAGGCTCGGTTCCAGTTCTTGCTGGAAAAACGTATGGCAATTCACTCTCTGCGACCTGCAGAGCCGCAATCTCCTCGCTCATGAATCCTTTTCTCTTTCTCTCCGACCTTCGGTGACTCTGCGGGATCGCACAGCTTTCTTGAAGGTTTATTATAGCATAGAGCCCCCAAGGAAACTGTCAATTGCTATTTTAGACAAGCGTGGCAGTTCTAACAACCCCTCAAGTCTCAAGAAGCAGATTTACGAGCTGGATGGGGAAAGCTCGACGCTTTGGGCTTGACTTGACGGGCGATTTTTATTAGGTTGCCGACGTTGCTGGGGAATCGTTCAACGGTAGGACTGCAGACTCTGGATCTGCCTATCCAGGTTCGAATCCTGGTTCCCCAGCCAAAGATGGTCCCATCGTCTAGTGGCCTAGGATACTGGCCTCTCACGCCAGAGACACGGGTTCGAACCCCGTTGGGACTACCAGGAAGATCATGCGCGTACCTCCTTCCCGCGACCGCCCTGCTGATGGTCATAACACCGCTTGATTCCCTTTCCCGGGTGAGATCTCAGTGCGACAGGGATGCCGGGGATGATGACTCCCCGCCACCCAGGTGTAGAGTGTTCCGGTCAAAGAGCCGCTCCCTGCGATTTTCGAATAGGCGATCCAGCTGCCCCGGTGGTTTCCCCCCTTGGGCGGAGACGATCAGTTATTATTAATGTCCCAAGTCGAGAAAACAGGCAGGTACCTTATGCGGGATGATTTCTTCAGAAGGATACTGGTAGTTGGTGACGATCCTCCGATGAGGAAGTCCATCTGCAGCTTTCTCCGGAAGCTCGGTTATGCCGCTGACGAAGCCAGTGACGCCGCCAACACCCTGAGCATGCTAGGTCGGAAACAGTTTGATCTGGTCATCTCCGATGTGGTCATGGAGGGTAAGGACGGTGTCACCCTGATGCAGGAGGCTCGGATACTTTATCCGCTTCTTGAATTCATCATCATTACAGGCTTCAGTCAGCTCTATTCATACGAAGATATCATAGCCGCCGGTGCCTTCGATTATCTCACCAAACCCTTTGCCATGAGCGACCTGCAAACCCGGATCGAGCGATGCCGGCGGCAGAAATGGACGCAGGAAGAGCTCAAGAGGTATCAAACCCAGTTGGAAGAACTGGTGAAGGAACGAACCGCAAAACTCGAACTGGAGATCAAAGAGCGCCGGCGGGCTGAAGCAACCCTGCGGGAAAGTGAAGCAAGGTTTCGCAAATTCTCTGAGGAAGCTTTGCATGAGGGGATTATCTTCCAGGATGATGGCAAG
>JAPXSS010000109.1:0-10896 GCA_033812955.1 Syntrophobacteraceae bacterium
CCGCCCAGGTGCGCAGCCCAGCCGGCAGCCGCCAGAATCACCCGGAGCCCCCGTTCGGCCGCACTTTTGGCATACGCTGAGGTCTGGTCAGGCGAGCGATGAGCGGAGAGGATTTTCACTTCATAGGAAACCCCAAACTCGTCCAGTACCTGCAAGGCTTCTTCCACAATGGGAAGATCAGAATCGCTTCCCATGACCACTCCGACTTGCGGCTTACGCAGTTCCTCTCCCACCCCTGATTACCTCTCCCGTTCAGGCCAGCCCAATGTCCTGTCGATAATAGATTCCCTCAAACGATACCTTCTGCATCTCCCGAAAGGCGGCGGCTCTGGCTTCCGCAAGGTTCCGGCCACTGCTCACCAGGCACAGGACCCGTCCTCCGGTCGTGACCAACTTACCGCTGGCGTCCCGTTCCGTACCCGAGTGGAAGACCAGGCAGTCGGCATCGATCCGGTCCGCACCGTCAATCGGGACACCAATCTTGTAGCGATCCGGATAGCCTTTGTACCAGCCCTTTTTGCCCTTGGTAGGGCCGCTTACGGCGATCAGGCAGAGTCGATAGAGCGGGTTCCAGGTAAGCTGCAGCTCCTTCAGACGGCCGGTGAGGATCGCCTCACAGACGTCAACCAAGTCTGTATCGAGACGCGGGAGAATGACCTGGGCTTCCGGATCGCCCAGGCGGATGTTGATTTCAAGGACGCGGGGCACCACCCTGTCCCCTTCCTCGGTCAGCATCAGACCGAGATAGAGAACTCCCCGGTAAAGAATCCCGTAGCGTTCTCGCACACCATGAATGAGCGGTTCGGCCACCTGGGTCATGATGGTCTGCACCAGCGCCTCATCGAGCCACGGATGGGGCGAATAGGCGCCCATTCCGCCGGTATTCTTGCCGACATCGCCATCGCGCGCCCGTTTATAATCCTGTGCCGCTTCCATGGGAACGATGGTGTGGCCGTCAGTAAAGCAGAAGAAGGAAAGCTCACGACCATAGAGCCGCTGTTCGATATCGACCCGCGCCCCCGCCTCCCCGAAAATCCGCTCTTCCATGATGGCACGGATCGCCTCTTCCGCCTCCTGAACCCCGTCACATACCAGGGCCCCCTTACCGGCAGCCAGACCGTCGGCTTTAACCACCACCGGGTAGCCCACCTGCCGCACATAGTCACGAGCCCGAGCAGGGTCTGAGAAAACCTCGAATGACGGTACTGGAATCCCCAGTTCCCGCAGGATCACTTTGGTATCGCATTTGCTCGATTCGAGGCGACTCGCCCGCTGGCCGGGACCGACAATGGGCAGGCCGCGACTGGTAAAAAGATCGACGATGCCAGCCGAGAGTGGTTTTTCGGGACCCACAAAGGTGAGGTCGATCTTTTCCTTCTCGGCGAACGCCACCATGTCGTCGATGGTCCTGGCCTCCACACAAGTGGCTAGGTCGGCGATTCCGGCATTCCCATGGGCCACGTAGACCCGCTTCACCCGAGGACTGCGGGCAAACTTCCAGGCAATCGCATGGTCTCGGCCCCCGCTTCCAATGACGAGCACTTTCATGGACAATTCTTTCTCTGTGGTCGATGGCAGCTTGTTGACGCCTCAGACCATTCCCTCGAGATAGTCGCAGATGTTTCCATCATAGGTATGAGTGAGGCAGAAAGCCTTGCGGGCCAGACCGAGAGAGGTCTTTCGAGAAATTTTCCCCTCGTTGCGCCGCAGTTCGTCGAGGATCACCGGATAATCGTCGGGATCGGTTACTACGGCCACATAGAGATAGTTTTTGGCGGCGGCGCGGATCATGGTCGGCCCGCCGATATCGATGTTCTCGATGGCCTCCGCCAAGGTGCATCCGGGGCGGGCGACGGTCTTGGCAAAGGCGTAAAGATTGACCACGACCATATCGATGGGCTCAATCCCATGAGCTGCCATGGTTTGCACGTGAACCTCATTTTCCCGAATACCAAGGATGCCGCCATGAATCTTGGGATGGAGCGTTTTGACCCTGCCGTCCAGCATCTCGGGAAACCCAGTGTAATCAGCCACCTCGGTGATGGCCACCCCCTGTTCCCGGAGCAGCTTCGCGGTTCCTCCGGTGGAAAGAAGGTGGACGTTATATTCCTGGAGACCCTTAGCGAAATCAACCAGCCCGGCTTTGTCGGTAACACTGACCAGGGCACGACGAATGGCAAACACTGGACACCTCCTCTAATTCTTCAACCAAGATCGCAGAGAACGGACACGCTCTTTTCTCCCCAAAGCGCCCGCAGGCCCCTGGAGAATTGCCCGTTGTGTCATCGGGTGACTCCGTGGACAGAGTCTCCAAAACAATTCCAGCATCTTTTCAGATGACCCTCATTTCACGACCGGCCCCAACAGCCGGTCAAAGAGCTCTTCCGAAGCCCGGACGATGGGCGCGTCGTCGGGAAGAGTGATGGTTGGTTTTCCTGCCAAGTCATAGTCGGCTACCAGGGGGTCGGCTGGCAGCAGGGCAATGCGCTCTTGGTCGAAGTTCTTCAGAACCTCGGCTGGCCACGGCGGCAGGGTGGCCGCTACCTGATTGACCACCAGCACCGGCTTCGCCACCCGCATGGGCAGGCTGCGTACCAGGTCGGCAATGCGGCAGGCCGCTGCCAGGCCCCTGCGACTTGGGTCGGAGACCAGCAGGAGCAGGTCCACATCCTTTTGGGTCACCCGGCTGAAATGCTCCATCCCGGCTTCGTTGTCCACCAACAGATACTCATAGTTATTCATGAGGCGCTCCAGCAGTGAGCTGAGCAAGTTGTTGGCGGCACAATAACAGCCCGGCCCTTCCGGTCGGCCCATGGCAATGAGGTCAAAGCCGTGGCTTTCCACCAACGCTTCTTCCATCTTCAGCTCCATGAAGACGTCCTTGGTCATCCCCACCGGAACGCTCGTTTTCATTGTTTCGCGGGCATCTGACAGAGTTGCCGCCAAAGGCACCCCGAGCACCTCGTTGAGGTTCGAATTGGAATCGGCATCGACGGCAAGAATCGGTTTCATTCCGTGTCTCAGCATATATCGAATGAGCAGCCCGGCAATGGTCGTCTTGCCCGTCCCCCCTTTTCCTCCCAGGGCGATGGTGTAACCCACAGGTTCCTCCTCGGAATGCTTCCGATCATTCCTTACGGATGTCAATTCTGACTCACTGGAAACCTTGATACATAGCACAATCCGCCGACGCAATGAAGAAGGTGTTTACAAAAACCCATAGAATGCCACCCGCCAACGATACGCAAGCACCATCGGGCTATCTCTGTCAAAACGCTTGACTCGGAAGGGGACCGAGGGAATAAAGAGAATCGGTGTCTGAGTGCGTCTCGAATAACCTTTCAGCCCATCCGGCAGGTCTCCGGGCAGAGGTGTTGGTTGATGTCTTTTAACATCAGAGAAGCAGCACTTGTTCTCGGGGTGAGTGAGAATCGGCTGCGCAAAGCCATTGCCAGCGGCAGACTGGCGGTGGAACGCAAAGGGCGGCAGATCCTGATTCACGAGTCCGAGCTCAAGGCATTTGCCGAGGGTGATCCAGACCTTGCAGACGGGGACCGGGGGATGGCAGGGGGGCCGGAGCTGGCCCTGACCTCGCCCTCGCTTGCAGCTCTCGACGACATCGCCGCCCGCTTGACCGCCCTGGAGAGGCAATTGGCGGATAAATTGGAGAGGATGGACGAGAATCAGCGCCTCCATGAACGGCTTCATCACCAGGACCGGCAACTGGCGACCCAGGAACTCGAGCTCGAACGGCTGCGCCGCGATCTTCTGTACCAGCAGCGCCTCTCCGCGAAAGAGATCGAAGATCAGCGGCAGGCCTTTGAAGAACGACGCATCCGGATGGAACAGGAAGCGGCCGCAATGATCGCGCGGGAACGTGACCAGGCGGAAGCGGCTCTGGCGCAGGAGCGGCAGCGCTGGAACGAAAAACTGGCGCAGCAGGAGCAGACCTGGTCCGAAAAACTGGCTCAGGAACAGGAACGGTTCGCCCGTATGCTGACCGCAACCCGGAACCAAGAGGGCTTTTGGGCCAAATTGGTGCGGATGATCACCTGGAGTTGATACCTATAGTGGACTATTTGATGATGAAAGAACGTTTGAAGCAACTGGTCCTTGAATATGCCTTCCAGTACTCGGATGTCCCTGCCTTCAAACTGGTGCATGGAGGTCTGAGCCAATTCTATTTCAACTGCAAGCGGATCACCCTCGATCCCGAGGGCCAGTACCTCATCGGCAATCTGGTCTTCGCCGCCATTCGGGACGTGCCGGTAAACGCCATCGGCGGTCTGACCCTCGGCGCCGATCCCATTGCCAATGCCGTAGCCTATACCTCTTATCTACAGGGAAAGCCCATCCAAGCGTTCGTCGTGCGCAAGAAGCCAAAAGACCACGGCACGGCGAATCTGATCGAGGGCCGGGTGGCACCCGGAGATCGTGTTGTGGTGGTCGATGACGTGATCACGACCGGCGGGTCAACCCTCCAGGCCATCGCCGCCTGCCGTCAGAGCGGTCTGGTGGTGGTCAAAGTGGTGGTCCTAGTGGACCGTCAGGAAATGCAGGGCCGGGAGCGCATTTTACAGGAAGTTCCCACTCTGGAGGCCCTGCTCACGCGCGACGAAGTCATGGCTGCGTATCGACATCGGTCCCCCTGATGGCAGGTGATTCATCTCAGGAGTCGTTTGACGAACTTCTGGTACTTTCGGTAAACCTCCTGCACCAGTTCGGCGATGGTCGGTTCGGCCTCCTCGGGAGCGGGCAGCGACAAGGGTGCAGGGACCTCCAGCGCCTCAAAGCTGATTTGCTGGATGTGGAGCTTCCGGTCTACTGAGGCAAGTTCTTCGGCAGTGAAGTTCTCCCCGAGAAAGTGCTTTTGCTTGATGGCGTCCACATCAAGGCTTTTCAAAAAGCTCAATATCGTCAATAGATCGAAATTACGATGAAAATGTTCTATATTGAGATTCACTGCCTCACACAAACTGCACAACTCATCATAGGCCTCCTCGTATTTTCTCATGCACTGATAAAACCTCAAATAGGCCTCTAAGACGAGCTTCTTAAACCTTCCCCGGTCTGTGAGCGCACGCACCCGGATGAAGCGCACCCCCCGAGCGAATCGCTCCTGGGTGCAATCATGCCAATAGCAGGAGGGTGGGACCTTCAGGTACAGGAAGAGCCGCTTGACCATCTCAGGCTGAATCATGAGTTGTATCAAGCGGTGCAGGCATTGACCGGTCCTCTGCGCCTGAGCCCTGACCTCCGCCGCCCGATTCTGGACCTCCTCGATCTGCAGCCCCACCAAGCGCCGCTCGGTCAGGTAGTTTTCAATGACATCTTCTCTGACTTGGCGGGTCAGACAGCTGACCAGGTCTTCATCCATTGCTCGAACTTTCTCCGATACCGGAGCCGGATGTCAGGATAAAGAAGCCGGGACCGGCACTCAGGGGTACCTCAGGAGGTAGGTCTGCGGATTGAGGAGAACCTCCGGGTATTCCGGCCGATACTGCACTCCATGCTTCAAGACGCGCACTTTTATGGCGTCGCCCCCCGGCTCCAGCGAGAGGATCGCCTGAAAGAGGTCGTCGCTGTCGTGGCAGGGATAGGCAATGCCATGGTCGTTGCTGATGGCAATGTGGCGGTGCGTCCTGAGGGACATCCACACGGCAACTCCATGCCGGTGCGCAAACTCGTGCAGCTTGGCAACGGTTGCCCTCGGTTCATGATCAAAATGCAGGCCGTCCACAACCACCAGCACCGGATGAAAGGCGGTCTGTTCTTCAAGATTTTGCAGACTCTGCTCCAGCTTCTGCATGCTGAAGGTGTGGTGCAGGTAGGCCAGGATGAAGCGCTTACCCTCCAACCGCCGCTGCAGGTCCGCAAGTTGATCGCGGGATGAGGAAGCCAGGTTTCTCATCAATTCCTGATACCAGATCTTGATTTTCTCGGCGCCCCCGTCAATACACACATGCAGCACGGACTGCCCCTGGAACAGGTGTTCGAGTGCAATATGGGTCAGACAGGCCGTCTTTCCGACCCCGGCCCGGCCCATGAGGCCCCCGAGTTCGCCCGGCAGTAGGGGGGTGCCAAGGGTTCTCCTGACCAGTTCCATGGCTTCCTGACCCGCGGGCTGATCACTCTGCATCGGCTTTCTCCTTCTCAAATTCCCTTCACCTATTTGCTCTTCTGGGAAACCTGGTCCTCTTTGTACCTCTTGACGATCTCCTCGGCAATGCTCCTGGGCACCGGGCTGTAGCGGGAAAACTCCATCGTGAACTCCCCCTTTCCCTGAGTGGCGGACCGCAACACGGTGGAATAACCGAACATCTCGGCCAGCGGGACTTCGGCTTCGATGGTCGAGAAGGCTCGGTCTTCCGAAGTGGTATTGATCAGGCCCCGACGCTGGTTGAGGGTACCGAGGACGGCCCCCTGAAATTCCGAGGGGGTTTCCACCACCACCTTCATCACCGGTTCCAGGAGGTGAGGACCGGCCTTGCCGTAGGCCTCTCGAAAGGCCCCGATGGCCGCCTGCTGAAAGGCCAGGTCGGAAGAATCCACCGAATGGGCAGCGCCATCGTTGATGGCAACCTGCACTCCAACAATGGGAACTCCGGCCAGTGCCCCCTTCTTCAGGCAAGCCTGAAACCCCTTGTCACAGGACGCAATGAATTCCGTGGGGATGGCCCCTCCGGTGATCATGTTGACGAACTGGTAGTCCCCTTCCGCCGTGGGCTCCAGAAAGCCGGCAACCCGGCCGTACTGTCCAGCCCCTCCGGTCTGCTTTTTGTGGGTATAATTGAAATCCGCCCGCTGGCTGATGGTTTCCCGGTAGGCAACCTTGGGCATGCCCGTGGTCAGCTCCACCTGATACTCCCGCCGCATTCGTTCGACGTAGACCTCCAGGTGCAGTTCCCCCATGCCGCAGATGATAGTCTCCCCCGTCTCTTCTTCCAGGAAGGTCTTAAAGGTGGGATCTTCCTTGGTAAAGCGGGTCAAGGCTTTGCTCACACTCATCTCGGACTTCTTATCGCCGGGGTGGATGGCAAGCGAAATGACCGGCGCTGGTACATGCATGGAAGTCATGCTGTAACGCACCCGACCATCGGTGAAGGTATCACCCGAGGTGCAGTCGATGCCGAACAGCGCGGCAATGCTCCCGGCGGCCGTCCTTTCAATCTCCTCCATTTCATCGGCGTGCATCCTCACCAGCCGTCCAACCTTGGAACGTTTGCCGGTGCGCACGTTGACAATGGTATCCCCCTTGTTGAGAGTACCCTGATAGAGTCGCACGTAGGTGAGCTGACCGTAGCGACTGACCTCGAGCTTGAAAGCGAGCATCACCAAGGGGAGCCCCGGAGCGTTCTTGAGCGCCACTTCCGCTTCATCCTGGTCGAGATCGCGAGCGTAGGTGGTGGTGTCGGCAGGACCGGGCAGATAACGGCAGACTGCATCCAGCAAGGGCTGCACCCCCTTGTTCTTGTAGGCGGACCCCATCAGCACCGGTGTCAGGCGCAGCGCCAGGGTACCGCGGCGAATGGCATCATGGATGAGCTGGTCCGTAACCTCCCCTTCGAGGATCGCCTCGGTCAGTTCATCCGAGAACAGGGAAGCGGCATCCAGGAGCTGTTCCCGTGCTTCCTGAGCCTGGCTCAGCAGGTCTGGCGGAATATCCCCGACCGTGACTTCATCTCCATGTTCTCCCTCAAACCGCAGGGCCTTCATGGTGACCAGATCGATCACTCCCTCGTGCCCCGATTCGAGTCCCAGGGGCAGCTGAAGCAACACCGCATTCTGATTGAGCTTCTCGCGCAACTGCTGCACGACACGCAGCGGGTCGGCACCGGTGCGGTCGCATTTGTTGACAAACGCCAGCCGCGGTACCCGGTACCGCTCCATCTGGCGATCAACGGTCACCGACTGTGACTGAACGCCGCCAACCGCGCAGAGCACCAGGACTGCTCCGTCCAGAACCCGCAACGCTCGCTCCACTTCAATGGTGAAGTCCACATGGCCAGGGGTATCGATGATATTGATGGGTGACTCGTTCCAGCGGCAATAGGTGGCGGCAGACTGAATGGTTATCCCCCGCTCCTTTTCCAGATCCATGAAATCCATCTTGGCACCAACCCCATCCCTGCCTTTGACGTCATGGATCGCATGAATCCGCTGGGTGTAGTAGAGGATGCGCTCTGACAGGGTGGTCTTGCCTGAATCGATGTGGGCGCTGATACCAATATTGCGGGTTGCTGTAAAATCGTCGACCATAGCCTTGACCTGATAGCTCCTTTCCTTCGAACCAGTCAGTCTGCTGAGGAAGAAGCGACCCTGAACCATATTGGTTGGCGGTGGATCGCCGTCCCTCATGAAAAAGAAAAACGGGCACTCACCCGTGCCCGTCCGAAGAACGGTTTCCTAACAGATATCGCAGGAGAAGAAAAGAGGGAAATTGTCAGCGTTTCTTCGCCGGTTTTGCCTCGGCCTTGATCAACTTCACCCGGCTCTGCCCGGTTACGGTCTTGCCGCCACTTTTCTGCGTGGCTCCCACAACGTTTTGCTGACCAGCAGCCTTGAGCGTCGCGATCGTGGCAGGTTTCATGTTCTTCTGCAGCGTACTGGGGGATGGAGCCTTTTGCTTCACTGACGACCCTGAAGTGGATTTGGCCGCCGACGGCGGGGGCACCGAGCCCTTCCCGGAGGGGGCCTGAGTACATAGACTGATCTTCTGTCCCGGCTTGAGGGTCGCACTCTTTTTCAGGCCATTGATCCGACACAAAACATCAAGATCAACCCCCTGTTCTTTGGCAATCTTGTACAGGGTGTCCTGTTTACTGGCCGTGTAAACCGCCGGCTTATATTTCTCCACGGCGGCTCGGGACAGAGAAGCTGTCTGAACTTGCTTTTCGATCTTCGGTCCCCCCTGTTGAACCACACCGGAGGCGGCCCGGGTACTCACCAGCCTGATCTTCTGCCCCGGCTTGACAGTTGCCGTGGGTTTCAGCCCGTTCGCCCGGCACAGGCTAGCGAGATCGATCCGGTTGCGCTGTGCGACCTTTGCCAGGGTATCACCCCGACCGATCGTGTAGGTTTTCGCAACAGACATGAACGATCTGCCGGAACGGGCACGGGCGAAGTTGGCCATCCCGCCCCGGGAGCGGCTGGTCCCGGCGAAAGCAACCTGCAGGCCCGGCGAATCGGCAACCGATCCGGGTTGCAGCGATCTGGCCAGATGAACCGGTTCTGCTTCAAAACTGCGCTTGTAGAAAACCAGGCATGAACCGGGAGTCAGGACATCATACGGGTTGACCTGGTTCCAGCGGCACAGATCCTCCTGGCTGACCCCGAAACTGCGCGCCAGTTCGGCAAGGTTGCGATCTGAAGCCTTGACATAATAGTTCACTTTCTGGGGAAGGTAGGCTCGCTGGGCCATCTCGATTTCGGCCCGCTGCGGTTGGTCGTCCTCGCCAACCCGCGCGGCCATGGTGGACCAGGGGGTGTAGAAGCGCACATGGATGTGATCGTGGTGGCCGCGAACATGCTTGATGGGCGAATTCCGGTCATCGGCGAACAGTTGCTCGAGCAGGCTTGGATCTACCCCCTGGGTAAGAGCATGCTGGTGCAAGAGCCGCTGAATCCTCCGATCCAGGAAGATGTACTGGATATGCTGCGACTGCAGCAGGCTATCCAGCAGTATCCAAGTTTTGGCCACATCGAGGTTCTCGTCGTTCATGGACACAAAGGTATCGAGAGGCCGATTGCCTTTAGCGTACATCCCCAGATCAACATCGCGGCCGTTCTGGTGGGAACGGTGCATGTTGAGCGGACCGCCGCCCTCACGGGAAAAATCCCCGATGAAGATGTCACAGGTATCGGGATGACGCTCTCGAACGGCATCGATGGCATCAAGCACCGTTGCGATGGCTTCCGGAGTGGCATAGGACCGTTCCTGATCGCGCAACAGATAACCGGGGAATTGATTGGGGAAAGGAACGCCGTCGATGAGTCGGCCCTGGTACGGACGGCCGATGGAAGCGGTGAGAGTAAAGGCGGGAGTTTCGAAGAATGCCAGGGAAATCACGAAAAGCGTAAGGCTGATGAACGGTAGCTTAAGCTTCAAATAAGAGCCTCTCTTACCCATCCATCCCTCCTTGTGTTATGGTTGTCAACTGTCTCCATCTATCGGTTTTTATTGGGTATCTGCATCAAATGTGCGTTCATGTGTGAGACTTCACTAGCGTAAAAAGGAATGGCTGTCAAACGCTTTTTTCTGAAAATGGGATCGATAACTGACTTGTATATGGCTTAATAGTTTGAAAATACAAGATAAACTGAACATGCTATAGATATGGCAGCAATTTTCAAGGCTTGGTGCCAGAAAAGATGCTTGCTCATCAGGGCGATGTGCCAGCCACCGGATCGCAAGACCGAGTGACAAGTCGCCATGCGATACCATCGGGTATTGGGTCCCTCGATTGCAGGAGACACTGAGCGTTCACGCCAATCACCCGTGCTTTGGTAACACGGCAGCATGTCTGACGGTGGCGATGGTATCAGGATTTCCGCTCGGGCCTGGTCTGAAACCGGTCATAAGGGTCACCACAGAAGACGAGCTCACCCCTGCCGTTGACCACTACCGGCAGGTATTCGATGACGATGGGCACCGGCTCGTTGAGCCTCAGAAAGGTCTCACGATAGGTTCCCAGGAAGGCATCGGTCTTCGAGGCTGCAGGGTTCTGGTCATCCTCCAGGAGCTCCCGCGCCAGCTGATGGGCTTTATCCACTCGAATACAACCGTGGGAGAAATCCCGGCGAGACCTGTTGAAGAGGCCTCGATTGGGCGTATCATGCATATAGACCGCGTAGGCATTGGGAAAATCAAATCGCACCCGTCCCAGTGGGTTCCTG
>JAPXSS010000110.1:0-10868 GCA_033812955.1 Syntrophobacteraceae bacterium
ATGCCCAGGATTTTCTTTCGACGCTGGCGTGATTTTACCGCCTTCTTTACCCTCGCCATGATTTTCTACTCCTGACTTGATCAAAAATATGGAGACGCACATCTCAGCCGGACCGGGCAAGCCCCCCTGTCACCATCTGAGGCCGGAAAGCCGCCATCAGAAGCCCGTTCCGAAGAAGGTCGCTAGAGATAAGGAAGCATCTTCCTTACCGCCTTAACGTTGATGGCGTCCACCAGAGTGGTCTGCCGCAGGCGACGTTTACGCTGAGCGCTTTTTTTGGTCAGAATGTGGCTCTTATTGGCTCTGGCTCGCGCAATTTTACCGCTGCCCGTCACCTTGAACCGTTTCGCCGCCGCTCGGTTGGTTTTCATCTTGGGCATTGCATTCTCCATCCCACCAGGTACGAAAACAAACATTCAAAAAAATTCAGTATTGCTCCCGCCACCAAGCCTTAAGGCTGAACGGGCACCGGAACTCAGTCCTTCTGAGATCGTTGCTGCAACCGGACGTTGGCCTTGTTATGACCGGCCCTCCCTCGGCCCGACTGCAAGCATGAAATGCAGGTACTTATTGTCATCAGCGCGATGTGTCAAGCTTTTTTTCTTGGAGTGTGACTACTTGGGGGCCAGGATCATGACCATGTTGCGCCCTTCCATTTTGGGCAGCTGTTCCACCACGCAGTCTTCTTTGAGCTCTTCCCTGATCCGTTCGAGGACCTTCGTTCCCTGATCGGTATAGGCAATCTCGCGCCCGCGAAAGAGGATGGTGACCTTGGCTTTGTCCTTTTGCCCAAGAAAACGCTTAATATGGCGTATCTTAACTTGCAGATCATGTTCATCGGTTTTCGGCCGGACTTTGACTTCCTTCACCTGGATAACGGTCTGTTTCTTCTTGGCCTCTTGGCTCCGCTTATTCTGCTGGTACTTGAATTTGCCGAAATCCATAATCTTACAGACTGGAGGATCGGCATTGGGGGCCACTTCCACAAGATCCAATTCATCTTGGACAGCCAGCTCCAGGGCCTTTTTCAAGGACAGAACCCCCAGCTGCTGACCTTCCTGGCCGATCACGCGGACTTCCGACGCGCGAATTTTCTCGTTGATATTGATCTGCTTCTCCAGGACTGGTACCTCCCTTTCGAGTGTTAAAAGCCTTATCTCCAGGTCCGCTACGTAATCCCCAACCCCACTTTTCCTCTGGTCGCTTCCAGGCATTCCTTGGCCACGAACGCGGCGAACTCTCTCGGGCTCATCATCTCCAGTTGCGCCCCGTCGCGCCGTCGCGGGCTGACCTGCCCGGCCGCCACTTCGCGATCGCCAATAACCAGCATGTAGGGGATCTTTTGAACTTGCGCCTCGCGAATCTTGTACCCGAGCTTTTCGTTGCGATCATCCAGTTCCACTCGTACCCCGAGATCCCGCAACTGGTCGAAGATGGTCCGGGCAAATTCCAGTTGCCCGTCGGATACGGTGACCACCACTGCCTGCACCGGTGCCAGCCAGGTTGGGAAGGCTCCGGCGAAATGTTCGATGAGCACCCCCAGGAAGCGTTCCATGGCGCCGAGGATCACGCGATGCACCATGACCGGGCGGTGGCGCTCACCGTCAACCCCAACGTAGGTCAAATCGAAACGTTCCGGGAGGGTGAAATCGCATTGAATGGTCGCGCACTGCCAGCGGCGGTCCAGGGCATCCCGTAGCTTGACGTCGATTTTGGGGCCGTAGAAGGCTCCTTCCCCTTCCCCAATGGTATAGGGAATCCCTTTTCCTTCGATGGCGCCGATGAGAGCGCTCGTTGCCCTTTCCCAATCTTCATCACTGCCGATGGATTTCTCAGGGCGCGTGCTGATCTCCATGTCGTAAGCAAAACCGAAGATGCCCATCACTTCGATGACAAAATCGATGATGTCCTGAATCTCTTGGTGCAACTGCTCCGGGGTGCAGATGATGTGAGCGTCGTCCTGGGTAAATTGCCGGACCCGCAGGAGTCCGTGCAGGACGCCCGATTTCTCATGACGATGCACGGTACCCAGTTCGAAGAGACGCAGGGGAAGGTCGCGGTAGCTCCTCAGTTTCGACTTGTAGATGATCATGTGGGCCAGGCAGTTCATGGGCTTGATCCCGTATGACTGCTCGTCGATTTCCGTGAAATACATATTCTCGCGGTAATGGTCGAAATGGCCGGAGCGCTTCCAGAGATCGGTTTTGAGCAGCGTGGGGCCCATGACAATCTGGTACCCGCGGCGCAGATGTTCACGCTTTTCAAAGGATTCCAGGATCTGGCGAAGCATGGCGCCTTTGGGGTGGTAAATCACCATACCTGCCCCAATTTCGTCAGTGAAACTGAAAAGATCCAGTTCTTTCCCGAGACGACGGTGGTCTCGTCGTCGCGCTTCTTCCAGAAAATGGAGATATTGCTTCAGTCCTTTCGCATCGCTGAAGGCTGTTCCGTAGATGCGCTGGAGCATTCGGTTGCGTTCGTCCCCCCGCCAGTAGGCGCCGGCGACGCTGGTCAACTTGAAAGCTTCGAGATGCCCCGTATGAGGCAGATGGGGACCGCGACAGAGATCAACAAAACCACCCTGTTCGTAAAGCGACACCGTGGGTTCCGAAAGCTCACGGAGGAGCTCCACTTTGTAGGTTTCACCACGCTGTTCGAAGAATTTGATGGCTTCCTCGCGTGCCATCTCCCGACGGTGAAAGACCAACCGCTCGGACACGATCTTCGCAATCCCGGCCTCGATTCGTGCCAGGTCTTCCTCGGTAAACGGCCTATCGACGTCAAAATCGTAATAGAAGCCATTTTCGATGGCCGGCCCAATGGCTACCTTGGCTTCCGGAAACAGCCCCTTGACCGCTTGGGCCATGATGTGGGAGGCGCTGTGGCGCAGGATTTCGAGGCCGTCGCCCGAATCCGCCGTTAGGCCCTCGATGGTGGCATCCTCTTCCAGGGTTGTCGCGAGGTCGACCAGCTTTCCATTAACCCGTGCCGCAATCCAGCCATTGCCGGACCCGGACACTGATTCGAGTGCGCCGCTGACGGAGATGCCCTTGGGCAGGATACTCTGCCTGCCATCCTCGAATGTCACTTGAATCTTATCAGAACTACTCATGCTCTGCCCCGAAATCCACAATGATCCCAAAATATTGTATCATTGCAGACGATTTTCGAACAAAAAAGCATCCCTCTCCACTTGTAGGATAAGGATGCCCACTATTGAAAGACCCTCGGTTTCGTTGGAAGACTCTTTTCGCTACCGTCTTTCGCGTTCAATTGAGCCACTCGGGCGCCCTGTTATAATACTCCTTCCGTTCATGCACAAACCTAAGGGAGTTAATCTGGTAGGCACGGGCGGTCTCGAACCGCCGACTTCTACCGCGTCAAGGTAGCGCTCTCCCCCTGAGCTACGTGCCTACAAAGCTGAAATCTCTATAACGACCTCCCTGGACCATGTCAAGCGAAATGCTGGGATGCCGGTCTTTCACATTCTGGGTTCCTCGGAAACGGAGTGGGACCTCAGCAGGGCAATCCCTCTCTTCACATATTGGCTGCCGCTGGCAATCGAGCACAGGGCGGTGAGCACGGCCAAAACCTTATGCCAGGGATCGATGCTGATAAGGGAGGAGCCCAGCGCGACCAGTACGGTCAGCAGTTGGGTGAGGGTTGTGAATTTCCCGAGGGGGGTGGGTTGAATCTCCACGTGACGGCGCAGGAGGAAAAGAGCGCTGCTACCCATGACGATTACGAGGTCGCGCAGGACCACAATCACTACCAGCCAGAGCGGGATAAAACCTAGCCAACCCAGGATCAGAAAGGAACTGACCAGCAGGAATTTGTCTGCCAGGGGATCCAGGATCGCCCCAAAGCGTGATTTCTGATGGAACAGTCGAGCGGTCAACCCGTCAAGGAGATCTGTCAGACCGGCCACAATGAACACCACCAGAGCGGTATTGAGGCGATGATTGACCAGACACCACATGAGGAGGGGCGTCAGGAGAATGCGGGTAAACGTGAGGAGGTTTGGAATATTCATGGTTGGTGTACACCAGGACTCATCGGTGGTTTCACCAAGCTGATACGCCAAATCTGACCGGCGGCATCAAGACTCGCCACCTGAATCTCGGCGCCATTAGCCAAGGGTGTTCCGTGCAGGCTTTTTAGGCTGGCACCATCTACCCCCGTGAGCCTCATCCGGCTGCTATCGGGGCCGATTTCAAGACCTTTCAGCTGTAGCTTCGGGGCCTGTTCCCGCAGTTTTGCTTCAAGGGCGAGCCAGTCTGCATAGGCTTCCCGGGACTGGATATGCACCACCAGCTCCCCCTCTTCTTCGGGTCCGTCAACCCTTTCGCTGGTAGCTAGCTCCTCACGACTCCAATGGTGCTCACCGGTGTCCGTCACTTCTCCAACGCTTGCGGGCTCGGATGCGCCGGCACGAAGCTGACGATCCAGCTGAGGAACGAGGAGTGCTGCAAGCTCGATGGCCACCTCGTGGCTGGTCTCCTCATCCATTGTCATCTCCCGGTGCAGTTCCCCATAGTCCTTTCCGGAAACAGCATGGAGAAGGCGCAAGCCGGCAGCGATCCGGACCTCTCCAAGGGTATTCGATTGCGGGCCCACCCTTCCTACTACTACATAAGGCAGTCCGAGGGCAGCGGCCCGCGCCACCGCATCGCCGTTGCCGACTGTTCCATCCTCATCCGGAGTAAGCGTTCCAGCCTCGGGGAACCGCAGCGACCAGCCGTAATCCAAAAGCTCCTGGAAAATGCTTGCTGCAAAGGGCCCGTCCGAATCCCGCGAATCCGCGGGCAGGTGCCATTCCTGCCCCCATTTCTCGGCAACCACCCAAAAGAGTTCCTGGCCCAAGCCCGGAGCGGTGTCAGACCGCTCAACCCCGGCCGCTGCTTCCTCGGCGACAGCAGCGTCCGGGTAGGGTTCCGGCTTGGAGTGGGGCTCCGCTTCCCGCATGGCGGCCGCAGTCAGGGCCAGGAGATCCCTCTTCAGCACGTCCATGAAAATGGTTACTTGGCCGGTTATTAGGAAGAGCCCGGCCGCATCGGGGGTTTCGAAAAAGATTTGATAAGCCTGAATGTAGCGTTGGGGTTCAGCCAGAATACGCTCCTGGATGAGTCCATAATGCTGTCCCAGCTCAGCTGGGGAGAGGTATGCCGAGGCAGCCCGGACAATGCCCGCTTGCTGAAAACTGTGCAGGGCATCACGCCGACTCTTGGCAGGATCCTGGGGATGGTAGACGGCCTGGCCCTGGCTGAAGAAGACATTGGAAGGAGCTTGAGACTGGGCATTGACGAATCCAGCCGCAAGCCCCGAGATGAGAACCAAAACCAGGACGGTGGCCATCCTGGCGCGTTCCTCCCCACGACCTCGCTTCATGCTGTCAACTCCTCGAGCCGCCTTCGGTGGTTGGCAGATCCCGCTGGTTCAAGGTCACCCTCCTTCAACATAAAGGATCCCCCTTTCCCTCCGGTCGATTCATCTGGTACCATAGACGCTGGTGAAACAAAAGGGGAAATCCTTGCAGAAACGTTCTAAGACGTGTGTCAGGAAGCACTTCATCATCTCGCCCTCCCACATCCACCTGCTGCGATTTATTATCGAGGCCTATGAAGGCATTGGCGTGGTCACTACCATCGATGCCGGATTGGGTTTGATTGAACTGAGCATAGCGCCGGGGTGCGAAGAGGATGTGGCTGAAATCCTGAGGAGCGAATCTGGGAGACTCCAGTTTCGTCAGGTGAAGTACCAAGGAGGGCCATTCGACGGCCGTGATCGGGCGGAGTCTGATGATCCAGATGGAGAGTGCTTTACAAAAGGAAAATGACTAATGTAGAATCATTCACAGGCGTGACAGGCATGCCTTCTCTGGGGCAAATCGCCAGGCTTCTCTCGCAGCGAGGGAGGCAGGCTAAGAGTCAGGGAATTTCCCAAATGAAAGAGGCTTCCCCAAGGATCGGTGAAAGACACTCATCGCGCCGGCATCAAGCCCGACACGTCCGCCGCTGTCAACACGGGGATGAGCTGGTACGGGAAGGAGAAGAATCATCCTCGTTTTTTGTCATTTTGAGTGGCCAGGTAAAGATCTGCAAGCGGGGAAGATTCATTCGACTGCTGGAGGACCAGGACGTCTTTGGATTGGAGACCATCCTCTTCAAAAGGGCCATTCCCTACACCGCAAGGGTGAACACTGCTTCGCGGATTGCTTCCTACGGACCGGAAGCACTGGATCACTTCTTTCGGGAGAATCCCAGGATGACGCGGAGCATCCTGACTTCTGCACTGCAGCAACTGGTTCAGACCAGTGAGAATGTCCTGCAGGAAACAGGCACCTTCCAATTTGAAGAGGCCCGCGTCGACTTCTATGCAGATGGCGATAAGGTCGTCGAGGAAGGGACGCTGGGTACGGATTTTTTTCGCCTGGTTTCGACCCAGGGAGGGCTGATCGTAACCAAGGCGGGCAAAGAGGTGTCGCGAATCGAGTCCCCCGGGGAGTTTTTCGGCGAGATGGCGGGCCTGCTGCATCTTCCCCGCCAGGCTACCATCGTCAGTGTTGGAGACAGCGTTGTGGAAAGATATGGTATCGATGACCTGGAAGTGATCATTCGCGATTATCCGGAAGTCGCCCTTCAGATCATGAAGACCCTTGTCCTCCGCCTCGCGAAACTCTCCCGGAAATACGCCGAGGTCCCATGCTGAACGCCTCCCTGCCGGTGCTGCCCCGTTCTCTGCCGGCGGCTTCCCCTCAGTACTACATCAAGACCTTTGGTTGTCAGATGAATGACTACGATTCCGGCTGGGTCCGGCAGATTCTGGAAGCGCAGGGCTATGTCCCGGCTTCGGAACCGGCATCCGCCGACGTCATCTTTCTCAACACCTGCTCGGTGAGGGAAAAGGCAGAACAGAAAGTCTATTCCCTGCTCGGTCGCTTGCGCACCCTCAAAGCGCGTCGGCCCGAGCTCATCATCATTGTCGCCGGATGCGTCGCCCAGCAGCTGGGCGAGCAACTCCTGGAGCGATTTCGGCAGGTGGATCTGGTCGTGGGAACCCGGGGCCTTGCCGAAATCGGTGATCTGCTGGCAGAGGTCCGGAAAACGCGGCAACGCACCGTCTATTTGCCGGAGGAGGATGTTCCCCGTCCCCCTCTCAAGCTGTTGCAGCCTGCCATCGCCGGCCCTCCGGCAGTGGTTGCCCCGGTGACCGTCATGCAGGGCTGTAACAATTATTGTACCTACTGTATCGTCCCCTATGTTCGCGGACCGGAACGGAGTCGCCCGGTGCAGGAGATCATTCGAGAGATCCAGGAACTCACTGCCAGAGGGGTCCGGGAGATCCTGCTGCTGGGTCAGAATGTGAATTCTTATGGACGTGGGTTGGATGAGTCCATTTCTTTCGTCGAGTTGCTGCACCGCCTTCAGGCCGAAACCGACGTATGCCGCCTCCGCTTTACCACTTCTCACCCGAAAGATCTGACTGAAGGCCTCATGCAGTGTTTCGCGACCTTGCCTAGCCTCTGCGCCAGTCTCCATCTTCCCCTGCAGGCAGGCTCCGATTCGGTCCTCAGGCGCATGAACCGAGGTTACACCGCTTCCCGGTATTTGCAGCGGATCCGTCAGCTGCGCGAAATCTGCCCCGATATTGGGCTGTCTTCCGACGTCATGGTTGGTTTTCCGGGGGAAACCGAGGAGGATTTCCAACAGACACTCCAGCTCCTGCAAACCGTAGAATTCGACAATCTGTTTTCTTTTCGCTACTCTGACCGTCCCCGGGTACAGTCGGCAACTTTTCCCGACAAGTTGGATGAGGCTGCCAAAGCCCGACGTCTGATCGCTCTGCAGAGCCTCCAGGCCACCATCACCCTGCAGAAGAATCAGCTTGAAGTTGGCAAGGTTCGCGAGGTGCTGGTGGAAGGGCCGAGTCGGGCCGGCAACGGTCAGTTCACAGGGCGAACGCAGCAGAATCGGGTGGTGAATTTTGAGGGTTCAAAGGAGTTGATCGGAGAAACCAGATATGTAAAGATTACGTCAGCTTTTTCCCACTCGCTCACAGGAGAGCTGTGGCAGCCGCGGTAAGTCTCCCGTGCGTTTCGGTGGTTCCCGTACCGGTTCCCGGATGCGCCGCATCCGCGCTTTCCGACTGCGGGAAACGCAAATTGATGAAATGGAGGCACCATGTACAGACAGATGAAAGTGGCAGCATTGGTCATGGACCCCCAGAGCAACGCGCCCATCGTTATTTTGAAAGACATTCGGACCGAGACATCACTGCCCATCTGGATCGGTCTGCTCGAAGCGACCGCGATTGCCACCGAACTCGAAAACATCCAATTCCCGCGCCCCATGACCCACGATCTCATCAAAAACTGCTTCGATTATCTCGCCGTCAAGGTCGAGCGGATCGAGGTCTGCGATCTGCGCAACAACACTTACTACGCCCTGATCTATCTCCGCAACGGCGAACAGATCAGTCCCATGGACGCCCGACCGAGTGATGCCATTGCCATCGCGCTACGGGCCAAGGCCCCGATCTTTGTCAGCGAGGAGGTGATCTCCAAATCGCAAAAGACCGAAGATGCTCCTCGTCCCATGTTTGATGAAGGCAACAAAGAAAAGTGGTCCGAGATCCTCGAGGGCCTTGATCCGAAAGAATTCAGCAAATACAAGATGTGATAACGGCTCTTGGTTCCGGTTTGTGGTGGGACGACTGACACTTCAGCGGACATGATGGATCGCCATGAAGGGATGTGAGAGATCGGCCCGGTTGAATAATGAACGACTGGCGGAGCGCATCGAGGCGGCGCAGGGGAAGCGACGGGCGGACCTCTGCCTGCAGCGGGGTCGGCTGGTCAATGTGCTTTCCGGGACCATCGAGCAGGTTGACCTGGCCATCTACGATGGGGTGGTGGTGGGGTGGGGTGACTACGATGCCGAGCAGGTGATTGACGCTTCCGGCTGCTACCTCTGCCCTGGTTTCATTGACGGCCACCTTCACCTGGAAAGCTCGATGCTGAGCCCCTCACAGTTTTGTGCGGCCGTCCTGCCGTGGGGGACGACCGCGGTGGTTGCAGACCCGCACGAAATTGCCAACGTCCTGGGTCTGGAGGGAATCCGCTATTTTCTCGAAGCGACGCGCGATCTCCCGCTCGAGGTCTATTTCAACCTCCCGAGCTGTGTCCCGGCATCTCCTCTGGAGACCTCGGGAGCGAGTCTCAGAGCTGCCGATCTCTTCTCGTTGCTTCCCCACGAACGGCTCCTCGGACTGGCGGAAATGATGAATTTCCCAGGGGTCATTCAGGCGGTCCCGGAGGTGATGGACAAGCTCGTGCTCTTCCAGGGATTTACCCGCGACGGCCATGCACCATTCCTCAGTGGCCTCCAACTCAATGCCTATCTCACTGCCGGGATCGCTTCAGACCACGAATGCACCACGCTTGCCGAGGCTCGTGAGAAACTGAGCAAGGGGATGCACATTATGATCCGGGAGGGCAGCCAATCGAAAGACCTGGCAGCGCTCCTTCCTCTGGTGGACCGGCACACCTGGCCCCGGTGCATGCTGGTAAGCGATGACCGTCACCCGGATGACCTGCTCCGGGAAGGCCATATGAACGCGATCGTCAATCAGGCCATGACCAGGGGGATGGAGCCGGTATTGGCACTCACGCTGGGCACCTTTACTGCTGCCAGATACTTCCGGCTGGACCACCTCGGAGCCTTGGCACCGGGCTTTCAGGCAGATTTTACCATGAGCCCCAGTCTCAACCCGTGGGAGCCTTGCCGGGTGTTTAAGGCCGGCAGGGAAGTGGCGCGTGAGGGAAGACTCCTTATGGACTCGCAGGCGTGGCCGCATCCATTCTTTCCTCCCAGCCCGATGAGGATCACCCGCCTGGCGCTTGAAGATCTGGCTGTTCCGGCGCAACCGGGCCGGTTACGCGCGATCGGTGTGCAGGAGGGAACCATTCTTACCGCGGGCCGGCTTGTGCCTCCCACCATTGATGGAACCAGGGTCGTGGCGGACGCCAGTCGCGATCTGCTGAAACTGGCGGTTTACAATCGTCACCTGCCGGATCGCCGCCCGGCCGTGGGTTTCGTACAGGGTTTGGGGCTCCGCAAAGGTGCTGTTGCCACCACCGTGGCACACGATTCCCACAACCTGATTGCCGCCGGCGGGAGCGATCAGGATATCCTGCAGGTGGTTGATGTGGTCCGGAAAATGGGTGGGGGCATGGCCATCGGTGCAGCCGACGGTCCTGTGGAAGCACTTCCGCTTCCTATCGCCGGGCTGATGTCGGACCAGCCGCTTGAGCTCGTGGTGGAACGGCTTGAGACGCTCAAGACCCTGGCCGCGGCCTGGGGTTCGACTTTGGCCAACCCCTTCATGGTCCTTTCATTCCTCGCCCTCCCCGTGATCCCTGAATTGAAGCTCACCGATTTGGGGCTGGTGGATGTATCTTCCTTCTCGTTCGTTTCCCTTTTTGAACAAGGGCAATAGAATTGCAACCGGACTTCGGGATCTTTGTGTTGTTGGCATTGATCACTTGAGAATGAGAACCCAACTAGGACTTAAATCTTTAGGATCATGATGGAATCCGGGCTGGTTAAGAGCAGCAATTCCCGGAGGTTCCTCTGAGAAGTCCTTTTTGGGGGTGTTGTGACCTTGGGCATGAGGTGAAATGAGCAGGCAACGGCCAGGGACGGCTAGATTTTGGTTCATCCCAGGGCAATCGCATGAAATTCCACAGCGGGGAGAGCTGCAACCAAACCGAACCACGGAGGCACAGAGGAGATTCCTTTTTTGCCCGGCTGGGAGACGACAGCCGGTCAAAAGGGCTCCGCCTTCGGATGATACATAGTCAATTGGCC
>JAPXSS010000111.1:0-10518 GCA_033812955.1 Syntrophobacteraceae bacterium
ACCGGAAGACCAGCTTCATCCGGGACGATGTTGCCTCAATGTATGAAATCGATTACGTGCATGATATGACGATTGTTGCCGTGGTCGGAGAATTCGGTTTCGGCAAGATCATCGGCCTTGGAGGCTATGCCCTGGATCCAGCAATGAACATTGCAGAAGTCGCTTTTTCCGTGGCCCGGGAATGGCAGGGCATGGGACTCGCGAAGATCATCCTGAAGAAACTCATCGAGGCGGCCCAGGACAACCATATCAGCGGTTTTGTCGCCTACACTTCGCTACAGAACCGCGCCATGGCCAAACTCTTCAATTCCATGCCGTATAAGATCCACACCATGTTCGAGGACGGTGTGCTCTCGATGACCTGTCACTTCAATGACCCTGACAGCGGAAAAGCCAATACCACGGCTGATACCCGAAACCACTGAGGGGCCATCCCGGCACCCTTTTCAATGGGGGGGGATCGGCTCCATGAACCACGTTGGCGCATGGATTTGACACCTGCAACCAGTCGTTGGTATTCTCTGTTGCGGCGCTCCACCTCATGGCACATGATTCATTGACTCCCAAAGCTCCAGACGTTACCAATGCCAACGAGGAAAGGAATAATTCTGTTATGAAGATCAAATGCATCGGGATGATTCTAATGGGTGTAACGGTCGCCTACGCCGGCATCCTGTCGTTTGCGACTAATATCTATGCTGGCGTCGGGATGGCAATGGTTGGGGGAATCATCGTCCTCATGCCGATCTCGAAAATGCTGCAGAAACCAAGAACCAGTAGCGGGAAACCTCCCTCTAAACGTAGCGGAAGGCCTCATTTGACAATCGTCAAAGACCAGGACGGACGCCCCACCTACCATTAGCGCCTTTCGTATGGTACCTGTCTCCGTTAATACACGGGATATTCCCAGAAATCCATCGTTCCTCCGCCTTCGGGGTCACCCATATCGAGTCCCCTGCCGGTATATTGGAAGGCGATGAACCGAGTGTTTCCCAGCACCCGCAGGACCGTGTTGAAGATCAGCGGGTAGTCAGGTATCGTTGCATATTGAGTCTTATAGAAGGCAACACTGGCAAGGTTGCTGATTTCGATAATCCTTCCCGGGTCATTCAGCAGCAGAGCACCCAAATGAAAATATTCAATGGTGGGAAAGTTTTTGGAGATTCGGTCGGCAAACCGAATCTCACCCATAATACGCAACTCACCAGAGTTCCTGACCATTTTGTAGGTAATCGTCAAATCCTCATTCTCGAATACGCCGGTTTCCGCTCCCATCTCTGGAACTGCAATCCACTTCTCTTCCGGCACCATGTGACCACGCGGGTCAAAAATGAGCGACCGGCATCCACACATCAGCAGGATCATGCCGAACAGCACAAGTCTCCCCGCTCCGGCACAGCCGTTCAGAAGGTTTGACAGATTCATTCTGGTTCTCCTCACTCAATGCCGTTCGCGACAGTACCAGTTCGATACCGCTTTCATCTTTTCTATTATACAGGAACTGCACCCGGCGATACCGCAAATTTGCCGAACCCAGGGAATGAGGTTGCTTTCTCGCCGGGGAACCTTTATAGGCTTCCCTTCGCCCCATGCGTTCGAGCCTTTTCTTGGGCGCTGACGTTGAAGCTACTTCACAGGAGGCTTTGGCCATGTTGTGCCAGCATCTGTCACCGGTTCAGGAGGCCGCGGTACGGTGGGTCTCGAGCCCCGCCATCGTTACTGCAGGCGCTGGCAGCGGCAAGACTAGAACTCTCACCCATAAGATTGCTTATCTCGTCAATGAACTCACGCTAGACCCCGGAAGGATCCTGGCCATCACCTTCACCAACAAAGCGGCAGCGGAAATGAAAGGACGGCTGGAGGAAATCACCGGTCGCCCGATAGCCGATTTTCCGTGGGTGCGCACCTTCCACAGCGCCTGTTTCAGAATCCTCAAGGAACACTGTCACCTGCTCGGTTATCGGACTCCCCTCTCCATCCACGATGATTCGCAGCAAAAAACTCACCTCAAGAAGGTTCTCGCAGAATTCAACCTGGACAAGAAGTTTCTCCCCGGAGCCGTGAGCATGATCTCCCATGCCAAGAGCTCAGCGGACCCGCCCAACTACCTGCGGCTCCACGGGAAGCTGCCCAGGAACCGCGAGATCTATCGTCGGTACAACGAATTGCTCGAACGCAGCAATGCGGTCGATTTCGATGATATTCTGCTCTTGACCCGGGACCTCTTTGCCCGGTTTCCCGAGGTCAGAAAACGCTATCAGGAGAATTTCCAATACATTCTCATCGACGAATTTCAGGACACCAACAACATTCAAAACGAAATCGTCGATCTGCTCTTGCGAGACGGCAGGCTGACGGTGGTTGGCGATGATTACCAGAGCATCTACCAGTTCCGGGGGGCAGAACCCCTCCACTTCATCAGGTTTCCCGAGAAACATCCCGATGCGATGGTGTTCAAGCTCGAAGAAAACTTCCGGTCAACCGCCCAGATTGTGACCGCCTCTGACACACTCATCGCCAACAATGTTCGCAGGATGGAGAAGACGTGCTTCAGCGGTCGTCAGGGCAAGCTTATCCGGGTCATCGAGTTTCCCGATGAAGCAGCGGAAGCCAAGTGGGTCGCGGGAACATGCCGATCCTATGCGAGTTATGAAGGTGTCCGTCTGGAAGAGATCGCTATCCTCTTCCGCACCAAGTTCACCTCGCTTCCCTTTGAACGCGCTTTGCGATTCGAGGGAATACCCTACACCATGGCGGGAGCCCAGGGCTTTTTCCAGAGAAGGGAGATCCAAGACCTCAATGCTTACCTGCTGAGCGCTGCCAATCCGCGTGACGAAATCGCGTTCGAGCGGATTATCAATGTCCCCAAACGTGGCATCGGCCCCGGAGCTCTGAAAAAGATCCAACTCTGCAAAGAACCGAACCTGTCTCTGCAGGAGGCTGCCTGGCGGTGTCTGAAAAACCGCATGCTACCCCCCAAGACCACCACGGCGCTGCAAACCCTCCTGGAGTTCCTGGAAACCCTGGCATCGGAGAAACCCGCTGCTGCCATCTCCCGAGTACTTGCTGAAACGGGCTACGAAGAGCACCTGCGAGCCACAGCCGACAATCTTGAAGACTTCGAAAACCGTCTTGACAATATCAGGGAGATGGCGTTCGATGCCTCCCGCAAGGATTCGCTCGAAGCTTATCTCGAAGACGCAGCACTCCTCAGAGAAGACCAGGACTTGACCGATACCCAAACCGGCGTCAAGCTTTCCACCATTCATGCCGCCAAGGGGCTGGAATTCAAGGTGGTGTTTGTGGTCGCGCTGGAGGAGGGCATTCTTCCTCACCACAGGTCCATGACGCAGAAGAGGGCCGGCGACAACCAGGCTTATGATGCTGGGCTCGAAGAGGAACGGAGGCTCATGTATGTGGCGATGACCAGAGCCTCCGATCACCTGCATCTGACCCGGGCCGGATTTCGGCGGAATGAGTATATGGAACCGAGCCGTTTTCTGCAGGAACTGCCGCAAGCTCTCCTGGACCAGTCAGGCTCGGACGGGGAGAGTGAGGAAACCTGATCTGGTACCGCCAAAATGGAAACCTGTTGTTTTGGGACAGCCCCTCAGTCGATGTTTCCCGTGACCAGTAGATCATCAAAGTAATTCACTGTCTTGCGCAAGCCTTCATCAAGGGGCACGCGAGGCTCCCATTGGAGTGCTTCCTTGGCCAGGGTGATGTCCGGTCGGCGCATGATGGGATCATCTGCAGGCAATGGCATGTGAATGATTTCCGACGCTGACCCGGTCATGCTCAGCACCTTTTCAGCCAGTTCAAGAATGGTAAATTCACCCGGATTGCCCAGGTTGACCGGCCCTGTAAAGCTATCGTCGGTCGCCATCAAACGCAGGAAACCCTCCACCAGATCGTCCACATAGCAAAAAGATCGGGTCTGGCTGCCGTCTCCATAGATAGTGATGGGTTTGCCGGTGAGCGCCTGGACAATGAAGTTCGAAACCACTCGCCCATCATTGGGATGCATCCGGGGTCCGTAGGTATTGAAGATGCGGGCAACCTTGATCTTCAGTGCGTGCTGGCGGTGATAATCGAAGAACAGGGTCTCGGCACAACGCTTACCCTCATCGTAGCAGGAACGGCGGCCAATCGGGTTGACATGGCCCCAGTAAGATTCCTTCTGGGGGTGGACCTTGGGATCACCATAAACCTCCGAGGTCGAGGCCTGCATGATCTTTGCCCTCAACCTTTTCGCCAGTCCCAGCACATTGATGGAACCGTGCACATTGACCTTGGTGGTCTGCACCGGATCGTTCTGGTAATGGACCGGAGAGGCAGGGCAGGCCAGGTTGAAGAGCTCTTCGACCTCGACGTAGAGGGGATAGGTGATATCATGGCGGTGGAGTTCGAAATAGGGATTGTCTAGGAGGTGAACGATGTTCCTCTTGCTCCCCGTGTAGAAATTATCAATACACAGGACATCGTAGCCCTCTTTGAGAAGCCTCTCACAGAGGTGAGAACCGAGGAAACCGGCCCCACCCGTAACCGCACAACGTTTACGAAGATGCATGAATACTCCTTTCCCGTTCGCATCCAATACCATGGTTCCACCTCAGCCGGCCAGCGCCGCTCCGCGAAAAACACTCAGGCCCGCTTGCTATTCGCGCTCACACCGCCACAAGGCGGGACGCTAATCTAGTTTAAACCTTCATTTTTGACAATCTTTATGTTGATAGGACCAAGCTCCCACTGCCAGCGGTTCGCAATTCGCATTCCGGCTCACCAGGGCCGCAACAACAGGCATCTATTTTGCCAAAAGAAACCTTAATCGAGGGCACGGCATTGGCTCTTTTTCTCGGATGCAACTCATGTTAGGATGCCGCTGTTCGTGCCGCCGGCGTCGAAACGCGCTCCGCCTTGCAGCCAGGCACACGGACATCCCGGCACTTACCCTGGACGGTTATTGACGACAGCCTGCTTTTGCGGTGGCCGAGGCGAGAACTGAGGACCTGATTGAAGGGATCAGGAAAGAGTGCCCTCTGCCTGTGTAGGAGGATTCTGATGCTGACAGGAGGAGCTCGAAGTATGCTGGCGAGGCTCTTATTGGTGGTAGTGATTACATTCTCTTACTTGACGGTATCGAGCGCGGGTCACTTTGATTTGCCTGCCGATGAGAGCAAAGAGGATCCCGGTTTTCTGGGCGATTTAGCAGAAATGCGCGGTGAGGAGCTGGCGAGCTACTTGTTCAACCTGATCCAGCCGTTGGCAAGTACTATTTCGACCTGTTTCTGTTTGGAGGACGATGCCCTGCAGGTGAGCGCAGGGTTGCGGGTAATCGTTTTCGCCCCCCATCCTGATGACGAATCGCTGGCTGCTGGCGGTTTGATGAACCAGGTGGTGGCACAGGGGGGAGCGGTACGGGTGGTCTTTGTCACCAACGGCGATGGCTACCGAGAAGCCCTGCAACAGCAGTTGGGCGATGAGCCCGGCTCTTCCCAGGATTTTATCGAATACGGCAAGCAACGCCGCGAAGAGGCGTTACAGGCGATGTGCGAGCTGGGCATACCGCCCGAAGATATCATTTTTCTGGGATTTCCCGACGGCGGAATCGATGATCTTCTGAAGGACCATTGGTCCCGGCTGACACCCTTCACATCCCCACATACCCGGTTCAGCTCGGTCGGTTACACGGGTACCTTCAATCGATGGGCAGCCTATGCGGGAGTCAACCTCAAAGACGAAATAGCCAGGATTATCGATGAATCTTGCCCCGACTGGATCATCCTGCCGGATCCCCGAGACTATCATCCTGACCATTGTGCCACCGGAATTTTTGTGCTTGAGGCACTGCGTCAATTGAATCAACAAGGAGAGCTCGCCTTGGACAACCTGGAAATCCTGACTTACCTGGTTCATTTCAAAGACTACCCGACTTCGCCTGAGTGGCTGCAAGAGATCCGAAAAGCAGGGCTTTTCATGTCGACGACGGGATCCGGCACCCTTGCCTCCACCCAATGGCTCGAACTGCCGCTGACTGATGACGATCTGGAAAGCAAGGAGCGGATACTGTCCGCCCACCAGTCACAACATCAGATCCTTGGAGAGTTCTTCAAGATCTTCCTCACCGATCAGGAGATCTTCGGCAGGCTGGACCCGGCTCAGGTTCTGGCCATCCCTCAGGAATATGCCCTCTCTTTCAAACAGCCCAATAGTTGACGGGGCTCACGACCGACCGATGATACATTTTTTTTCGTTCTCCCTGGCCTTGCTCCTGGTCATGCTCTCCCTTCAATCGAGCACCGTTGCGGCTGGCGGAGGAGTTCTGAACAGCGGCATGACTCATAGGGTACCACAAGCCCCCCATAGCCGGAAGGCTCTCCCGATCTCTCCTGCTCGCTGGCAAACCCTTGAAAAGGAGGGCGTCCAGTGGTTGGTGACCCCAGAAGGGCAGCTCTTCTTTTCCAAGGGTGTCAATTTCTTGGACCCCGGCAAAGAAAGCCCGAAAAGCCTGGCAAAGCAGGCTTTTTACTGGGGCAACTTCTATCCTGCCATCGAGGCATGGCGTCGCGCCGCAGGCGCCCAACTCCGGGAGTGGGGGTTCAATACCCGCGGCGGGTGGTCGGACCCATCACCCGAATTCGACCTTGCTCTGACGGTAGACCTTGAGCTCGGCCGCAACTCCAAATTCCACTGGTTCGATCCCTTCGCTCCCGACCAGCCGACCAGGACCCTCGAATGGGCGAAGAAGCTCACCGCCCCCTATCGCAACGATCCCAAGCTGCTGGGCTATTACTCCGACAATGAAGTGGGGTGGTGGAATTCAGCCCTATTCATCTGGTATCTCGATAAGGGTTGGGAAAACCACACCAAGCGGTTCCTCTGGCAACTGCTGTTCAACCATTATCAGGGGCGCTGGGAGCGACTTCTGCGGGACTGGGTCCCGCAAGGAGCGGTGACCGGTTTCGACGGTCTCAAGGAGTCTGGCGCCAAATTGCAGCTTCGTCCGGGTGGCTACGGTATTCAGCTGGTCAACCGCTTTATGCACCGCTACTGCCAGCACTATTACCGCCTCATGGCAGAGACCCTGCGACAGGCGCATCCCGATGCCCTCCTCCTCGGCGACCGACTGCCGCTCTACTATCATCAGGATGCGGTGTTGGCCATGCAGGATTGGGTAGATGTCATTTCCACCAATTACAATGTGGATGTTCCCGATGGCTGGGTGGCGCCCTACTATTTCGAAGGACTGGGCCGCTTGAGCAAGAAGCCGGTGCTGGTAACGGAATTCTTTTTTGCCGCCCAGGAAAATCGCAGCGGCAATCGCAATGAAACCGCCCGGAACAAGCATCCCAAACCCGGCCATCTCATGACCGTCCAAACACAAATGGAGAGGGCCTACGGCGCCATGAGGGCGTTGCGCAGTTTTGCCGGATTCCCCAATGTAGTGGGTACTCACTGGTTCCAGTATTACGACGAACCGGTGGGGGGAAGAGAAGACGGTGAAGATTATAATATGGGGTTGATCGATCTCGCCAACCGTCCCTATGAAGAACTCACGGAAGGCTTTCGCTTATGGCACCCGCAGCTCGATGACATCCACCGGGCCAGCGCCCACCTGCCAGCTCAATCCCCGTCAAGCTGCGACTCGCCTAACACATCACGCCATCCCTATCCCGTCCCGGCCATTACCCGATCCATCAAGGTAAACGACCAGTCTCTCCTTGACTGGGACAAGGCTCAGACCCAGCTGCGCGGGTTTCATACCCCCTCGCCTTATGTGCCTTTCGGGGACGTCCATCTGGCCTGGGCACCGGACGGCCTCTACCTGGCAACCCTGGCAAACACCTATGTGGATCCGGCCTTCCTCGCCCATGGACAAGAATTTCCTCTTGCCGAAACCTTTCAGATCAACCTGCGCGTGAAGCCTTCAGGCAAGAGGGCTAAAGTGCAACAATATGTCATTCATCTCGTTCCTCAGCCTAACCCGGCCTTTCCTGACGGGTTTGAGGTGGCGCCCCGGCTCTACCGTTATGCCAACGGACGGCCGGCAGAACGTCTTGACCCGGCAGGGCACGTCCAACGAATCGAAAAATCCCTGCCTCATATGATGGTGGAAGCCTTCATCCCCGCCGCCTGGTTCGGGGTGAAGCAACTTCACTCCGGCCAGACCCTGGAAGTGAACATCAGCCTCGTCACCTTCTATCGTGAGCTCCTGATGAGCTGGGAGGGCATGCCTCAGCTCACTCCCACAAGACTACCTGAAGCACTGAAGCAGATTGTGCTCCTGGACAGTGCCAATTGACTCGTCACACTGACCGTCCTGGCTGTTGCCGCGTCATTCTGAAAGCGCTGGCTTAAAGACCTTAGCTGCGCTCACTGTGGCTGGCAACGCAACGCAGGTCCCCGAAGCTTTGGCATGGAAAGTTACCAGGCCAAGGCCTCTGAAGCCTCCAGCCGGTAAGGAGTTGCCTTTCGCTGTCCGCGATGGTATGGAGTCCTTCACAGAAAACGAAGCAACTCCTTCAGTGGTTACTTGTGAGGGCCACGATCGCATGAACCGCATCAGCCAATGGTTCGCTCTTCTCGAAACCGGAGTGATCATCCTTCTCGTTGCTTTCGTTACCGGTTTCGGTCTCGTTCAGATCATCCTCAGAAACATCTTCTCTACCGGGTTGCTCTGGGGGGATACTTTCCTGCGGAATGCCGTCCTCTGGATCTGCATGCTCGGTGCAGTCAGGGCCGTTGCCGAGGACCGACACATCCACATCGATCTGTTGCTGAAGGTGTTACCGCCATCCTTGGCCCGGCCCCTCGCCCTCTTGGCCAGGGCCTTGCCCGTGTTTGTGTGCCTTGTTCTGTTCTATGCTTCCTGGGAGTTTGTTCAAAACGAGCGTCTGGGTCAGGACCTGGCCTTCGGGTTCCTGCCGGTTTGGATGCTGCAACTCATTTTCCCGTTCAGTTTCCTGGTGATGACCATCCGCTTTGCCGCCAGGCTGCCGGGAACTTCTCCATCCCACCGCGAAGGGGCCGAGCCATGAACTTCCTCCTGGTCTCCAGCCTCTTCACAATGATGTTCTCGGGTACCCCGCTTTTCATTATCATCTTCGCGGCGGCCCTCCTCTGCTTCTATCAAGCGGGCATCGACCTGTCCGTAGTCGTTATCGAAATGTATCGACTGGCTGCCAGCCCCATGTTGCTTGCGCTCCTCCTCTTTGCCTTCGCCGGTTTCGTGCTCGCGGAGAGTCAGGCCAGCAGACGCCTGGTGAGACTATCCACTGCTCTGATGGGCCGGGCCCCCGGCGGCCTGGCTATCGTTTCGCTGATCACCTGTGCTTTTTTCACAGCCCTCACCGGGGCATCGGGAGTCACCATCGTCGCACTGGGGGGCCTCATGCTCCCTGCACTCATCGCCGATAACTATCCTGAAAAATTTTCCCTGGGCCTTCTCACCACCTGTGGGAGCCTTGGGCTTCTGTTTCCACCGAGCCTTCCGTTGATCATCTACGCCATGGTTGCCGACATCAACATCGCTGATCTGTTCCTGGCGGGAGTGTTACCGGGAATGGTGATGCTGCTCTTACTGTCTCTCTACAGCATGCTGCAGGGCCTGCGAAGCCGTTCAGCCGGAGCCCATGCCCCGTTCAGCATCCAAGAACTCCTGGCCGCTTTCCGAGAAGCCATCTGGGAGGCTCTCCTGCCGGTGGTTGTGCTGGGGGGAATCTTCAGCGGCTTTTTAGCTCTAAGCGAAGCGGCAGCGATCACCACCGTTTATGTGCTGCTGATCGAAGTGGCTGTACACCGCGAGGTGAAACTCCAGGAGCTGGCGTCCACCATCATGAAAACCGTGATCATGGTAGGCGCCATTGTGGTCATCCTGGGAGCTTCCCTTGCGTTCAACAGCTTCCTCATTGACCAGCAGATTCCTAACCGCATCCTGGAATTCATGCGCGTTCATGTGCAGAGCAAGACCACTTTCCTGGTCCTTCTCAACTTGTTTCTCCTCGGGGTCGGCTGCGTGCTCAATATCTTTTCCGCGCTGGTCATTGTGGTGCCGCTCATCGTCCCTATCGCTAAGAGCTATGACGTCAACCTGCTCCATCTTGGGATTGTTTTCCTCACCAATCTCCAGATTGGCTACTCGATTCCCCCCATTGGCATGGACCTGCTCATCGCTAGCATCCGCTTCGAGAAATCGGTTATCTACCTTTACTTTGCCTCGATTCCCTTTATCATCATCCTGCTCCTGACCCTCGCCCTTATAACCTTCTTTCCCTCCCTCAGCCTTATGTTCATCCCCTGAGAAATGCACAGGTAGTCTTACCGTCCGCGTCTAGAGAAGCCGTTGCGCATGGTTGTGACCGCCTCCTGACAGAATCAAGGCCTGGATTAAAACTTACATTCCGCACCCAGTTGCCGGGGTCAGGGGTATTTTTATGGCCCCATCCCGGCGCTGCTCATCCCGCTCTGGGTTGTGTGGTAAACATGGTGAGCGTGAGCCCGAGGGCTTCGAGCCATTCG
>JAPXSS010000112.1:0-10412 GCA_033812955.1 Syntrophobacteraceae bacterium
GTATAAAGGACTTCAAGGCGTTTTCCTCCTGGTGATGTAGTTTCTGAGCGGCTAACTCGAAACTTACAACAGTTGGAAAACGCCTTCAATTCTTCACTTTGGTTGCGGCTTTGCCGCGCTGTGAGTCCATGTCATCTTACCATTGTCTTGTCTGCCCATCCTGGCGGATAGCAGGCAGATAACGCTGATGCCACCAACTTGGTCACCAATTCCGTGGAAGCTATCGGTGGCCAGGCCGGAGAGATTGTCTTGGGAACAGCGTGAAGCAGGCGTCGGTATTCGGGAATTCATCGTATAGCCCTCTGGACTGGGAGCCGTTGGCTGATCGTTATGCCTGCCTGCCGGTTTCCGACACGGGTTGCGGCATGGCTGCCGACATTCATGAGCGGGTCTTTGATTCATTTTACACGACGAGGTTCATGGGCCGTGGCTTGGGCCTGGTAGTGGTCTACGGGATTGTGAAGGCTCATGAGGGTGCCATCATCGTCAAAAGTCAGGCAAGGCAGGTTGCCACTTTCCATCCCTTCTTCCCCCTGCTCCCCGATGATGGAAGACCAACCCATACAGAGGAACAGGGTGACAGTGGAGACGCGTGAAAAGAAATAATGGGAACACGCAACTCGCAACGCTTCAGAACAGGTCGCTCCTGATATGCCGTGACGGAGGCGATCAAACCTTGCTGCAGGTTCTCCTAAATGGGTTGCGATGAGCGAGCGGTCGGGGTATGATCGGGAGTGTTGGCAGCAGGCTGGAGGTGGCTTGCAGCCTGTAACGCGAAGTCAGAAAGAGCATACGATGGATCAGGTGGAACTGGCGGTATCCTTGTTTAAACAGGGCTTTTCCTGTTCCCAGGCTGTCTTGGCGGCCTATGGCGAATGTTTCGGCCTTGATCGTGGCCTGGCCCTGCGGGTTGCCGCCGGGTTTGGCGGGGGAATGGGGCGGATGGCGCAGACCTGTGGCGCGGTTACGGGGGCGTTCATGCTCATCGGGATGAGGTATGGGAACGTGGACGCCAGTGCGCAGCAGGAAAGGGAAAAGACCTACGAATTGGTGAGGGAATTTGCCGACAGGTTCCATAATCGGCACGGTTCCCTGATTTGTCGGGAGCTGCTCGGGTATGATATGAGCACCCCCGATGGCTTTCAGGCTGCCGGGAAGAGGAAGTCCTCGGCTCCCGTTTGTGAGCAGCTGGTCCGGGATGCCGCCACCCTCATCGAGCAAATGGTGTGATGCAAGGGTATGCCGAAGATGCCGAACGATTACTTGCTGCCTAGAGGAGATGCGTCATGAAGCCCATCAGGATAGCCCTTTGCTTCATCTTGTTGGGATTGCTGGCAGTGCCCGCCAGCGGTTTCGCCCTGACCGTCGGTAACCCGTCCAAGAACGGCAGCCTGCTCGTGTTTCCGCTGGTTGACGTCTCCGGCGGTAACGACACGGTCATCGCCATCACCAACACCTTCTATGCCACAGTCAATCTGGCCTGCTACTACCACAGTAATTCGGGTGATGTGGCTGGAGGGATCTTTGCCATTGACGCCACCAAAACGGCCTGGTTTAGCCTGAAGACAGGTGTCGGCTCGATGCGGTCACCCTTGTATATTACCGGCATGGGGGATTTGAAATGCTGGGCGGTGAATGAGGCAGGCAGCCAGCAGATTTCGTGGAATTACCTGCAGGGGTTTGCCGAGATCACCAACAGTGCCAGCACTTGGGGCTATTCCTCCTGGAACTTTGCGGCGAATAAGGCGCGAGGTGAACCAGTGGGTGAGCCCGGCGTGATCAAGCTCTCCGGGTTACCGGATGAGTACGACGCCATGCCCAAGATGCTTCACTTCACGGTACCCGGCACGTTAAGTCAGGCCGTCCTGACGCTCGTTCTTGGCAAAGAGGATGTGACGCAGGATCGCGAGAAGATCTACTCCAAGGCGAAATTCCGCTATGCCGCATGGGGTTCTACCGGAACCAAGTGCATTGACCACCAGGCACAAACAGCGATCAGCTCGGCAATGCTCGGGAGCTTCAGAGTTCAGGGGATTGCCAGCACGGTGTGTGACACCGAATTCAACATACCCAAAAAGACCACCCAGAACTCGCCCCTGCTGGGCGTTCTTCAGGCTCGGAGCAAGATATCAGGCTTCAGTTACGGCATCATGCCGAGCGGGAGTGGGGCGGACGGGTCTGGATATATCCTGTGGGACCCGGACTTTGAGGTGCCCGAGAAAGAGAAGCGTTAGAGAGCGATATCACTTGTCCGCGTGCCTTACCGGGTATAGAGCCAGGTCCCTGCCGACGGAGGCAGCGGCGTAGGTTTTTCTGGCCTCCTCCTGGAGCAGGGGGAGTTCATCTTCGCCGTAGCGGGGGCTGATGTGGACCAGCACCAGCTGCTTTGCTCCCGCCCGCCTTGCCAGCCTCGCCGCCTCCGCCGCTGTCAGGTGGCCCTTGGCATCGGCATGCGCGGTGTCTCTCGCCAGGAACATCCCCTCCATGAACACCAGATCCACGTCGCGACAAAGGGTGTAGACGGTTCTGGTCGGTCGGGTGTCGACCACATAGGCCACCCGTCGGCCCCGGCGGTCCGGACCAAGCACCTGATCGGGGCTGATGGTCCTGCCATCGGCGAGGGCGATCACCTGTCGCTGTTGCAGTTTCCCCCACAAAGGACCCTTGGGGATCCCCAACCGCAACGCGCTTTCGGAGTTGAACTTTCCGGGGCGTTCGGTTTCTTCCAGACGATATCCCAGGCAAAACCGGGTGTGCTTGAGCGGGTACCAGAGGATGCGCACCCGGTCGTCCTGGTAGGCGAGACTGTCGGCTGTTTCGGACCATTCCACGAGTTCGAGCGGGTAGTTGAGAAAAAACTCGAGCGTCTCCCTGATTGCGCCGAGAAAGGCAGCAAGTCCCGGCGGTCCGAGAATGGTGAGCGGTTCCGGTGTGTCTATTTGGGCTCGGAGCATGAGGAGGCCGGGCAGACCCAGGCAATGGTCGGCGTGGAGGTGGCTTATGGCAATCAGATTGAAGCCGCGAAGGCCAAGTTGCGCCTTTTTCCAGCCCAGTTGGGTTCCTTCACCCGCATCGAAGAGGTAAATCCGGCCATCGAGCCGCACCGCCAGCGAAGTCAGCAGACGGTAGGGCAAGGGCATCATACCGCCCGTTCCCAGCAGGATGCAGTCCACCGGCGTGACCCTAGTGCCTGATTGCGTTTCGCATTGATATCATCTCGACCTCACCCCTCGTCAGGCCGGTATGCTTTGTCCGAAATCCAGTCTCAGCGTACTTCCTGAACCCCGACCGGAAACCCGCCGGGTTGACGGTTGGTCGATATGCCAGAGACTCCTCCAATCGAGCCCTAGAATCGCAGCTGGTGGGCGGTCTGCTGGTACGAAAGGCCCAGATGCTCGTATGCCAGGCGGGTGGCCAGTCGTCCCCGGGGGGTTTTGTGAAGGAATCCCACCTGGATGAGGTACGGTTCGTAAACATCTTCTAGCGTATCCCTTTCCTCGGAAACTGCCGCTGCCAGGGTTTCGATACCAACCGGGCCGCCGTCGTATTTCTCGATGATGGTGCGAAGGATCATGCGGTCCATACGGTCGAACCCCTTTTCATCGACTTCGAGCATGCCCAGAGCATGATCGGCCACCTCCCGGGTGATCCTCCCGTCGGCCCGGACTTCGGCATAATCACGCACCCGCCGGAGCAGTCGGTTGGAAATACGGGGGGTTCCCCGGGATCGTCGGGCGATTTCCAGGGCACCCGCATCCTCGATGAGGATGCCAAGGATGCGCGCCGAGCGGGTGACAATGACCTGCAGCTCGGAAGTCTCGTAGAATTCCAGCCGCAGACTCACCCCGAAACGGTCGCGCAAGGGCGGGGAGAGAAGGCCGGCCCGAGTCGTCGCCCCGATCAGGGTGAAGGGCGGCAGGTCGAGCTTGATGGTGCGGGCAGAAGGTCCCTGACCGATGATGATGTCCAGTTTGAAATCCTCCATCGCCGGGTAGAGGATTTCTTCAACTACATGGTTCAACCGGTGAATTTCGTCAATGAAGAGCACATCGCGCGGTTCCAGATTGGTGAGGATGGCTGCCAGGTCTCCCTGCCGTTCAATCACCGGTCCGGACGTGCTGCGCATGCTCACCCCCAGTTCGTTGCTGATGACGGTCGCCAGAGACGTCTTGCCAAGGCCGGGATGGCCGTGGAAGAGCACGTGGTCAAGCGATTCGCCGCGTTGCCGGGCGGCTTCGATGAAGACGGTCAAGTTCTCCTTGACGCGCTCCTGGCCAATGTAGTCTTCGAGACGCCTCGGGCGCAGACTGTTTTCCGCGGGAACATCTTCTTCCGTTCTCGTTGGTTCGATAATGCGGTCGGTCATGTCGTTGGACTCTTGTCAGCAAGCCCGGCATTGCCTGATAGTGGTCAGCCGGCACAAAACCGGACAGCGTTCTCGGGATCAGGTCATCAGGCGCAGGCTCTCCTTGAGCAGGGCCTTCAGCGACGGTGCGTCGCCGAGTTGTTGCTGCGCGGTGCGGACGGCCTTTTCTGCCTCAGCCGGTCGATACCCCAGGTTCACC
This sequence comes from Syntrophobacteraceae bacterium, assembly GCA_033812955.1. Classification (GTDB taxonomy): domain Bacteria; phylum Desulfobacterota; class Syntrophobacteria; order Syntrophobacterales; family Syntrophobacteraceae; genus JADGQM01. The sequence goes on from JAPXSS010000112.1 coordinate 4,566, forward strand.
AGAGCCGAGAAGGCGTCACCGTAGGCGCCGGCTTCAGGAGCCGGAGGCCAGGGGTCTGCGGATTTTTCCGGCTTAACCTTGAGCCTGTCGCGCAATTCGAGGATGATCCGGTCGGCGATCTTTTTGCCGACGCCGGGAATGTTCCGCAGGCGCTGGTGGTCCTGTCCCTGCACCGTCTGCCGCAAGCTATCCGGGCTCATCCCCGAAAGGATTGCCATTGCCAGCCGCGGCCCGATGCCGTTGACCGTGATGAGATGGAGGAACATTTCCTTCTCGGCGCTGCTCTGAAAGCCGTAGAGCTGGAGGGTGTCTTCTCGGATATAGGTATGAATGTTCAAGGTCACGGTCGCACCGGGCTCAGGAAGGTCGTAGAAGGTGCTCAGCGATACATTGACAAAATATCCCACACCGTGCACATCGATGATGAGGTAATCCGGTGACTTGTGCTTGAGTTTTCCTTCCAGATAGCCAATCATGAGTGTTCGGCCAGACTCCAGCGCACTCGCGAGCTCTGGGTATTCAGGTGACAGATAGCAATGGCCAAGGCATCGGCAGCGTTAGGGTTGGGCGGCTGACTCAGTTTGAAGAGGTATTGGATCATCTTCACCATCTGCTCTTTGCCGGCCTTGCCGTAGCCGGCTACCGACTGTTTTACCTGGAGGGCGGAATACTCGAAGACGGGAAGTCCCGCATTAACGGCTGCAAGAATGGCCGCTCCCCTTGCCTGCCCCAGACTCAAGGCACTCTTGACGTTCTTGGCAAAGAAGACATCCTCGATGGCCAGGCAGGCGGGCCCGGTTTCATCAATGATAGCCCCCAGCCGCTGATAGATGTTGCCGAGTCGCGCGGGGAGCGGAAGTGATCCGGAGAGACTGATGATGCCGTTCCTGACATGCCGGAGCAGGCTGCCGTCACCTTCCACGACTCCGTAGCCGGTGTAGCGGGATCCGGGATCAATGCCGATAGCGCGGATCAGATTCATCTCACACCAGCGCATTCAGGATCTCATCGGGAATATCGAAATTCGCATAAGCGTGCTGGACATCATCGCAGTCCTCCAGCGCATCCATCAACTTGAGGACCTGGAGGGCCACTTTTTCATCTTCGATGGCAACGGTGCTCTGCGGCACCATGGTGATTTCAGCCAGTTCATAGGTCAGGCTCTGGTTGTCGAAAGCGGTTTTAACGGCCGCGAAATCTTCCAGGGAGGTGGTCACCTCGAAGAGGTCCTCCTGTTCCTTGACATCCTCCGCTCCCGCATCGAGAGCCACTTCGAGGAGCGTTTCTTCCGAGACCGCATTCTTGGGAAAGACGATGTTTCCCTTCTTGTTGAACATCCAGGAGACACACCCCGCCTCACCCATATTGCCGCCATGGCGGCTGAAAATATAGCGCACGTCGCTGGCCGCGCGATTACGATTGTCGGTCAGTACCTCTACGAGCACGGCCACTCCGCCGGGACCGTACCCTTCATAGATGACTTCCTCATAAGAGACTCCTTCCAGGTCACCGGTGCCCTTCTTGATGGCGCGTTCGATATTGTCCTTGGGCATGTTTTCAGCCTTGGCGGTAGCGACTGCCGCCCGCAGCCTGGGGTTTCCGGAGAGATCTCCCCCTCCCATACGGGCCGAGACGATGATTTCTTTGATGATCTTGGTAAAGATCTTGCCCCGTTTGGCATCCGCCGCCCCCTTCTTATGGCGGATCGTACTCCATTTGGAATGTCCTGACATGAATCAGCCTCCTTCATCCGTTTTCTTGAAACTCAACGCCAGAATATAGACCTCTTTGCTCTGTTTGCGGGATGCTGCAGGTTTCACTACTTTCACCTGGTGGAAGGCTTTCTTCACTTCGGGCAGCAGGTCATGGAAATCAGTCCCCTGGAAGATTTTAGCCAGAAAGTGGCCGTTGGGCTTCAGGGTCAGGCGGGCCACCTGAAGGGCCTGTTCAACGAGAAGAGCTGAACGGGCACTATCGGCCACGCGGATGCCGGACGTCGCCGGTGCCATATCGCTCAATACCACCTCAAACGGTGCGAACCGGTCCGTGAGCTCTTCCAGGAAGCCCGGTGCCATGACATCGCGCTGCAGGCAGACAACGTGCGGCGGGAAGGTGTGGGTGATCTGTTTGAGGTCCACTCCCACCAACAGGCCCCTCGGTCCCACAAGGTTGGTGCAGAACTGAAGCCATGAACCCGGGAATGCGCCGAGGTCGAGCACGCGATAGCCCGGTTTCAGGAGTTTGTAGCGAAGCTGAATTTCTTCGAGCTTATACACCGCCCGGGCCAGAAAATGCTCCTTCTTGGCCCGGTGAAAGTAATGATCCTGATATGCATGTGTCATCGAGCAGTAACCTGTAGGATATCGCCAAGATTTGAAGTATCATCTATAGCATAGAATAGTCAGGCCTGTAAACAGAGCCAATAAGCACGATAGAAAGTGGAATACTCACCGAGAGTCAGCCATTTCGGTTTCGTTGCCGCGCCATGGTGTTCGAGAATTGTATTGACAGAGAGCGATTCCAGCCCCTAGTGTGACCTGCGGTCAGAGACCTGAAAGAGGCGCAAGAGTTATCCCGGAACGCCACTGGGGGGAAGGAGGAAGGCGATGGAAAGAACCGTAAAGGGCAAAAGGATCAAGCTTGTCCAGGGAGACCTGACTGAACTTGAGGTCGACGCCATTGTGAATGCAGCCAATACCGCCCTGGTCTTGGGTTCAGGCGTGGCAGGAGCCATTCGGATGAAGGGGGGGCCGACCATCCAGGAAGAATGCGACCGCATCGGCGGGACCACGGTGGGGGAAGCCGTTGTCACCGGTGCCGGCAATCTGAAAGCCCGCTACGTCATTCACGCGGCAGGGCCACGCTATGGTGAGGGAAATGACGACGAAAAGCTGCATAACGCCACGGTGAACAGCCTCAAGCGCGCCACCGAAAACGGCATGTCCTCGCTGGCTTTCCCGGCGATCAGCACGGGGATTTTCGGCTTTCCCAAAGATCACTGTGCCGACATCATGCTGAAGGCCACTAAATCCTTCCTGGAAAACGAGACAACCAGCCTGCAGGAGGTCATTTTCTGCCTGTGGTCCAAAGACGACCTGGATCTCTTCGCCCGAATGCTCGAAGCACTGATGCCTGCCGGACAATGAAGCCTGCCGCCTGTTTGACGCCCAGGGCAACTCTGCGAAAAGGCAGGGTGCAGGGCATCCAACCGCTGCACACTCTTTTCGGCTTGGCGGTCGGCGGTTTGGCGATGGCGCTGGTTGCGGGTTGTGCGGTGGGGCCAGATTTTGTGAGACCGAGCTCTCCAATGCCCGAAGAATGGGCAGAAGCAACCCGTGATCGGGCGGGAGGGGAACCCCCGAACCTTGCTCACTGGTGGACGATCTTCAGGGACCCGAAACTGAATTCGCTGGTCGAGCGAGCGGTACAGTCCAACCTGGACCTGCGACTGGCCGAGGCGCGGATCCGCGAAGCGCGGGCACAACGGGTGGTAGCAGGCGCTGCCCTCTACCCCGAAATCGATGTTTCAGGGGAATACTCGCGCAGCCGCAACAGCCTGAACGCAGGAAGCTCGGCGGCGAGCAGCGTGCCGGAAGGGGTAAATCTCTACCAGGCCGGTTTTGATGCAGCATGGGAGATCGATGTCTTTGGCGGGGTGCGCCGATCAGTGGAGGCGGCTACTGCGGATCTGGCGGCGACCGAGAACTACCGATGCAGTGTGCTCGTTACGCTGCTGGCCGAGGTGGCCAGAAATTACCTCGAAGTGCGGGGCAGTCAGACCAGACTGGCAGTGGCCGAGAAGAACATCTTCAGCCAGCAGAAGGCCCTCGAAATTGCCCAGGTTCGATACCAGGCCGGGTTGAGCAGCCAACTAGACGTTGCCCAGGCCCAGGCCCAACTCGCCATGACAGAAGCCGGTGTGCCGCAATTGGAGACTGCCATGAGGCAGGCCATTCACCAGTTGGGAGTACTCCTGGGACAACCGCCCGAAAGCCTGCTCGACGAGCTCCTGGCTGCCGCCGTCATCCCGGCTGGTCCTCCGGCGATTCCGGCGGGCCTGCCTTCGGATCTGTTGCGTCGCCGTCCTGATATTCGTCAGGCCGAGCAGGAACTGGCCGCGGCCACGGCGCGGATCGGCGTGGCGACGGCGAATCTGTTCCCGCGGTTCTATCTGACGGGGGCGGCCGGTCTGGCGAGTGGCGACGCTTCGGAATTTTTTCAGGATTCAAGCCGGTTCTGGTCGCTCGGCCCAACCATCAGGTGGCCGGTGTTTACCGCGGGAAGACTACGCGCTCAGGTAGAGGTGCAGAACGCCAGGCAGGAACAGGCTGCCATCCGCTACGAGCAATCCGTTCTCACTGCCCTCCAGGATGTGGAGGGTGCGCTGGTGGCCTACAGCAAGGAGCAGGTCACCAGGGATTCGCTGGTTCAAGCCGTGAAAGCAAACCGTCAGGCGGTGGATATTGCCAATGAGCTCTATCTGCGCGGTCTGGTGGATTTTCTGAACGTGATCGTGAGCCAACGTTCCCTGAACAATTCGGAAGATCAACTGGCTCAGAGCGCCCAGCGGGTCTCGGAGAACCTGGTGGCTCTCTACAAGGCCCTCGGTGGTGGCTGGGAAGTCAATTGAAGCGAGGCCCACGAGAGGGCGGAAATAGTGGGTATGAGTACGACAATTCGAGGCAGTGGTTACGGCGCATCCTCTTTGGGCTGGTGGGTCGCCTTTCTCGGAGCAATCGGGGCGGTTTTCATCCTGATTTTCCGGTCGCCGGAACCCTGCCGGCAATTCCTCGAAGTCCTCCCAAACGGCCTTCTCGTCACCTTCGAGATAACGGTCAGTGCCTTCAGCCTGGCCGTTCTTTTCGGACTGGCGGTGGGATTGGCGTCCATTTCCAGGCGACGGGTCATACAGGTTATTGCTTCAACCTACGTGGAAGCGGTCCGTGGGATTCCAGTGCTCGTGCAGCTTCTCGTGCTCTTCTATGCGCTGGAACGGTTCGGGCAGCTTTCTCCGCTGACGGCTGCCATCATCGCGCTGGCATTCTGCCATGGTGCATACCTGGGAGAGGTGGCTCGAACTAGCCTCGCGGCCATCGACCCAGGCCCGAGTGAAGCGGCCCGAGCGCTCGGATTCAATTCATCACAGACCATGATTCACGTTATGCTCCCCCAGGCGTGGCGGAACAGCCTCCTGCCAGCCGGCAACCAGGGAATCGCCTTGTTGAAGGACACTTCCCTGGTCTCGATTCTCGCGATTGCGGATTTGTTGGGGGTGGGTCGAGAATTGGCGGCCCAGGGCTCCGCGCTTCTGGAAACCTATACTCTGGTTGCACTGCTTTATCTGCTGATCACCTTGATTCTTTCCAGGCTGTTGAGGGTCCTGGAGGCGAGAGTATCCCGCAATGTACGCTCCTGAAGCCATTATTCGGATAGAACGGGCAACCCTGTACTTCGGCTGGCGGCGGGCGCTGCATGAGGTGTCATTGACGGTGCAGGCCGGCGAAATGATTGTGATCATCGGGCCTAAGGAGGCCGGAAAAAGCACCCTGCTACGAACCATCAACGGCTTAGTGACGATTGATTCCGGACGGATTGTGGTCGGCGGGTATGTGCTCGGCAACAAGCCCAACGACCTCACCCGGATCCGCAAGGAAGTGGGCATGGTTATCGAGCGCTCCAGCCTCTTTCCCCACAGAAGGGTGCTGGAGAACCTCACCCTGGCTCCCCTCAAGCTGCAAGGCGTCCCAACAGCGGAGGCCGAGGCTGAGGGCCTGAGGCTTCTGGCCAAGGTGGGGATGCGGGATAAGGCTCGTTCTTACCCGGCAGAACTCACCCCAGGTGAGCAGC
>JAPXSS010000113.1:0-10067 GCA_033812955.1 Syntrophobacteraceae bacterium
CCATCCCCTACCCTCCATTTCCCTTTCGGCGCTCGCTCAGTACCATTTCCGCCATGAGCAGGAGAAGGGCCGCAGCCAGGAAGATCTGAAACTTCTCTTCATAGCGGTTTATTTTCAGGGACTCGATGGTGCGCTTTTCGGCGTCGGCAAGGAGATCCCGGTAGATGGACCCGAGGTCGAAGGTGCCGGTCGCCACATTGAGGTATCTGCCGCCGGGAGTGACCTCCACCATTTTTCTGAGGGTATCGGCATCAAGGCGACTCCAAACCTCCTGGTCACCATGCCTCAGGAAGGTGAGCTCACCCTTTTCCGTCACCACGGGGATGCGCTGCCCCTCCTGCTCATCCCCAAGGCCTATGGCAATGAGCCTGATTCCACGCTCTCCTGCCTCCTTGGCGGCTTCGACCGGAAAACTGTCCTGGTCTTCGCCGTCGGTGATAAGGATGATATCCTGGTAGCGCTTCAGGCGGTCGTTGAAGAGTTCATCGACCGTCTTCCGCAGAGCGTCCCCGATGAGAGTGCCACCGCGACTGATACTGTCCGGACCGGTGTCGTCGAGCATCAGTCGGAAGAATCCATAATCCTGGGTGAGCGGGCATTTCACGGTCGCGGTCCCGGCAAAGGCGACCAGTGCTATGCGGTCTCCCCGGATCTTCTCCACCAGGTCGCGGATGGCAAGCTTGGCACGTTCGAGCCGGTTGGGCTTCAAGTCCTCGGCCATCATGCTCCGTGAGACATCGAGCACAAAAACGATATCCCGCCCCCTGCTCTCGACCTTCTCCGGCCTGGGGTTCCAGGCGGGCCTTGCCAGTGACACGACGAGCAACAGGGAGGCAAGGGTCACCAGGATCGCCTTCCACCACTGCCGGGCACGGCTTACCGACCGGTTGAGGCGACCGAGGAGGCTGAGTTCGGCGAACTTGAGAAGCGCCTGATCTTTCCTGTAAAATCGGTAGGCGGCCAATCCCAGAAGTACCGGCAGAAGCCAGAGCAGCTGTAGCAATTCGATGTTCTCAAAATGCACCGAGCTCACGGGATTCTCCTGAATACCGTGCTGATCAGGATCTGCTCCAGCACCAGCAGCAACAGTGCCGCCAGGACCAACGGCACAAACCGCTCCGCATAGTCGATGTGGCGGATGGACTCGATTGCCGTCCGCTCGAGGGCATCGATATTCCGGTAGATTTCGTGCAGCTTCTCAGCGGATTCTGCCAGCCAGAAGGCCCCGCCGGTTTCATCAGCGATGACTTTCAGGGTTGCCTCGTCCACACCTGGACCGCCAGGCACCTTGTAGTCACCGAGAGGGGTCTTGATGGTCACAAACGACTCCCGGCCGCCAATGCCGACCGCATAGACCTTGATGCCCCATTCTCGGGCTAGGCGCGCCGCTTCCAGCGGGGAACGCCGACCGACATTGTTTTGACCGTCGGTCAAAAGGATGATGATTTTGCTCTTGATCCGGTAGTCCATCCCGGCGGTGACCGACAACTGCCCGGCCTCGGCGGCCCCCAGCCCGTGAGCATTCGGACTCGGCTGGGGAGACTTCCCCAGAGTCCTCTGCAACAGGTCTTCAGCGGTCTTGAGCCGGGCTGCCGCTAGGGCCAAAGCGTCGCCGATGGCTGTACCGTCCTCGTTCTTCCTGGTGACGAGCTGGATGTTCTCGATAAAACGATCCAGGGCACCATGGCTCAGGGTAAGCGGACACACGGTATCCGGATAACGGGCGAAGGCCACCATGCCGATGAGATCGTTCGGTCGACCCTCGAGGTCCTTGCCGTTTCCCAGGATGAATTCCCGGAAGACCTGCTTGACCACTTCGAGCCGATTGAGCTGTCGGCCTTCATAGATGAGCTCCTGCCCCATGGAACCCGAGCGGTCCACCACCATTTCAATGGCAATGCCCTCGCTCACATCCCGCACTTCTTCCCGGCCCTGCTGAGGCCGGGCAAGACCGATGGTGAGCAATACCATGACCACCACCCGGACCATCAGCGGCAGATGGCGCAAGCGGGTTCTGAGCGACTGACCCGCAGCGCCAGCAATCCTGACCGACGAGAATCTGAGCCTCCCTGTCCCGGGTTGGCGCAGCCCATACCAGACTAGGAGTGCAATCAGAGGGAGAATCAGAAACGCCCACGGGGATTCGAATCTCATCGCCTCTCTCCCCGCGGCTCCGGACCTTCGACCTCCCGTGTCTCGCCGCTCCCGCTTTTCCCCTGCCCCGGTCGCTCGATCGGTGCTCTCGTCGCATCGATGAAAGCACGGCAGGAATCGACGGTTTTCACGATTTCCTCCGGCGAAGGCTGGTGTTCGGCAAATTTGACCAGATCGCAGCCCTGCAGGAAGCCCCCAAGAGGCTCTCGCTGCTCAGCAGGAAAAGGTGCATCTCGGCTAATGTCACCGAGAAACTCCTCGGTGGTGCGCCTGGGGGCAAGAAGGCCGAAGCGGTTTTCGATATAGTTCCTCAGAACATCGGAGAGCTTTGAGAAAAAAAGTTTGCTTTCTCCTCGTTCAATGAGCTTTTCGTCCAGGATCTCCTGCAGTTGCCGGTAGGCCAGGTCATGGGCGGGAAGCGTCGGATCCGCCTGATGAGGGTCGGTCGACCGGTATCTCCTCCAGAAGAGAAAACCACCTCCGGCCGCCAGCGCGGCAATGGTCAAGGTAATCAGCAGAGTGCCAGGTGGAATGGGGTTGGCCGGCAGGGGCACCGGCCCTCTCATGGGGTTTAGCACCAGTTCCTGGTGGTCTTTGGCGAGGAGCGAATTAACCTTGATGGTCAACTCGTCCGTTTCGATCTGATGAGACCATGGGTCGCCAGGGTTCGTGCTGTTGTCGCCCGGCCCCGTCGGTTCCGCCTGCTTCCGGAACCGCACGGGCATCGGAGCAAGGCGGTAGTCGCCGGACAGGAACGGTTCGAGGGTGTACGTTTTTCGCACGATCAGCTTCTTTTCAGGAGTGAGGCGCGGGGGGTCGTGCCGGTAGTCACGAATGCCGAATTCGCCCAGCTTATCTCCGAATCCCGGCAGCTCGGCCTCGAACCCCTCCTCCGCCTCGGCTTCGATGGTCAGACAAAGATTATCGGCAATGCTGAGGGTCTCCTTATCAACCAAGAGCCGCACACAGAACGGCCCGCGCCGGACCTCCCTGGTGATCGCGTTCCCCTGGAGCGCCGCTGCTTCGGGTCCAGATTTGCCGTTGCCGCTACAGGAAGCTGCAACCACCACGAGGAGCAATCCCATGAATGACCGGAAGACAGGGCGCTCTGACCTCAAGCGTGTGCCCTCCTCCGCTCGCGATTCCGGAAAAAAGTCATCATGTCCCGCACATAGGGTCTACCGGTCTCGATGCGAATTTGATCGATCCCCATGCTCCGAAGCATCTCGGAGAGCTCACCGGCCCGCGCCAGCGACAGCGCTTCATAGCGCTTGCGGACCTCGGCGCTGGCCGCGTCAACCAACACGAATTCAAGCGTTTCAGCGTCCTCGAGCTCGACCAGACCGATGTCGGGAATTCTGGATTCCCGCGCGTCGGCAACCGATACCGCAATAAGGTCGTGTCTGCGCCCCAGTACGCGAAGCAGTTTCTCGAAAGATTCAGCCTGAAAGTCACTGATGAGAAAGACGACCGCCCGGCGGCCCTGAACTCTCCCGAGGTAGGCGAGAGCTCCCGCGATATCTGTTCCGGAGCGACTGGGACGAAAGGTCAGGATCTCCCGAATGACGCGCAGGACGTGCCGTGCCCCCTTGCCGGGAGGGATGAACTGCTCCACCTGATCGGTGAAGGCGATAAGGCCCACTTTATCGTTGTTCTTGATGGCGGCAAAGGCCAGTAAAGCGCAGATCTCGGCGGCGAGTTCGTTCTTGGTCTGTTTCGTGGTGCCGAAGCTTCCCGAAGCGCTGAGATCCACCAGGAAGATAACCGTGAGCTCGCGTTCTTCGCGGAATTTCTTGATGAAGGGCTTGCCAGCCCGCGCGGTAACGTTCCAGTCGATACTCCGGACATCGTCCCCAGGCTGGTATTCGCGCACCTCGTCGAACTCCATCCCCCGCCCTTTGAACACGCTTTCATATTCGCCGGCCAGGACGTCGTTCACCACCTTGGTGGTGTAAATCTGGATATAGCGAATCTTCTTGGCAAGTTCGCGGGGAATCATGGGACCTTGACCGCATTGAAGATCTGTTGGATCAGGTCTTCCGAGGTTTTTTCTTCAGCCTCGGCCTCGTAGCTCACGATCAGCCGGTGGCGCAGCACGTCCATTCCGAGGGATTTTACATCCTGCGGGGTGACGTAGCCACGTCCCTGAATGAGGGCATAGGCCCGTGACGCCATGCAGAGCGCGATGGTGGCACGGGGGGAGGCGCCGTAACGGATCAGGTCGCCGACCTGGAGGCCGCATTCATCCGGGGCGCGGGTCGCCTGCACAAGGTTGAGGATGTAGTCTTCAATCTTTTCATCCATGTAGATTTCATCACTCAGCGCCCGTAGGCGGAGGATATCTGCCGGTGAGAGGACCGCCTCGACTCCGATGTCGGGAGTGGCTCTGGCCATACGTTTGAGAATCTGGTGTTCTTCTTCGCGGCTGGGATAGCCGACCCGGACCTTCAGCAGGAACCGGTCCACCTGAGCTTCGGGCAGTGGATAGGTGCCCTCCTGCTCGATGGGATTCTGCGTTGCCAGCACCATGAAGGGCTCTTCGAGCGCAAAGGTCGTATCGCCGATGGTCACCTGCCGTTCCTGCATGGCTTCGAGGAGAGCGCTCTGAACTTTGGCCGGGGCCCGGTTGATCTCGTCGGCCAGGATGATCTGGTGGAAAATGGGACCCTTCTTGACCGTGAAGTCACCCGATTTCGGGTTGTAGACCAGGGTCCCGATGAGGTCGGCCGGCAGCAGGTCGGGGGTAAACTGAATCCGTTGGAAGGAGGTCTGCATGGCCTTGGCGAGGGTGGTCACGGTGAGGGTCTTGGCCAGTCCCGGTACCCCTTCGATGAGCACATGACCATTGCAGAGGATACCAACCAGCAGCCGGTCGATAAGGTCGTGCTGGCCCACAATCACGTTCTCCACCTCTAAGCGCAATCGCTGAAGGGTTTTGCTCTCCGCAAGCACCTGCTCACTGATTCGCTTCACATCTACCGACATCGCCCCCAATCCTCCGCTGTGGATCTCCTGAGTCTTCCTGAAAACTGGCCTGCTGCGTGCACTCCTCAACTCTGAAAGAGCCAAAAAGTCGGAACAAATTCTAGAAGGTCAGCCCGAAAAGTCAAGCCGGTGGCTCGGAGACCATGTTAAAGGCAAAAACAGATGTCTCCGTCAGTTAGCGGTTGTCGGCAGCATAAATCGCGGCCACGGGGATGTCTAAAAGAAGTACCGGGGGCGACTGAACGGCGCTTGTAAAGGAATCTTCCGATCGGACAAACTGGGTCGAGGCCGGTGCTCACGGCAAAGAATGATGAGGGTTGCAGTCGACCATCGCCTTGACCTAGAATGACAGGTGACAATGGGCTGTATTCAAGGGACCCGGGCTGACAGATGGATGCTTCCCCGGCAGCTTCTTCCGGTTCTCGATTGAGGGCGATATGCCGTTGCGCGATCTAGACGGGTGGGTGTTACGCTTGAGTAATCGGGAAATGCCGATTTTCTCGAGCACGGTGAATCGCATCCAGGCTTTTTCCCCCAGCGACAGGAGCTCGCTCAGAGACCTGACCCAACGGGTTCTGGAGGATGTCGCCCTCACCGTCAAGGTCTTGAAGCTTGCCAACAGCGCCTACTACAAGCCGGACGGAATGCGCATCACGACCGTTCAGTGGGCGGTCATGCGGCTGGGTTACAGCAGCATCCGAGAACTGTGCCGCACTTCCCTGCTGGTTGAAGATGTCCTCAGGGGTCCGCGCCGGGAACGGGTCATCCGCGACCGGGTCAAGACCCTGCATGGCGCATTCCAGGCCAGAAGTTTTGCCGCCTCCCGGTTCGCCCGCGGGGTCGAAGAAGTCTTCATCGCAACTTCGCTCATGCGGTTTGGCCACCTGATGTTCCACTGTTTCGGGGATGAAGTCGCGGACCGGTTGGAGACCTGCCTAAGTACTCCCGGCTATTCTCCGGCGAAGGCCGAAAGGGAGGTTCTTGGCTTTCGTCTGAGCGCCCTCAGCGATGCGCTCGCCAGGGAATGGAACTTCTGCGATCTCCTTCATGCGACCATCGAGCGAAATCATCGGCTTGATGCGCGGGTAGCTCATGTGTTGCTGGGTCACAATCTGGCCGAAAGCGTTGAATGCGGCTGGGACAGCCCTCAGGTTCGGCGGGTGATTCAGACCATCAGCAGCACTCTGAAGCAAGATGTCAGTGATACCACCCGACTGGTTCACGCCAATGCCCGACAGGCAATGCAGGCAAGCTTGAACCTCGGTTTGAGCCGATACCTCGACGTCATCCCCTCCCCCGAATCGGAAGACGACAGGAAAGCGGCTGATCAGCGACCGTCGGCGAGAAGCAGCGCAGCGTCTCCCGCGGCCCCGGACACTGGACTGATGTCGTCCTTTTCAGCGCTGCTGAGGAAAAGCCGCCTGGATGTCAACCTCTTCTTCACCACCCTGCTGGACGGCATCATCCGCTGTGTCGGCATGGATCGGGTGCTGCTAGCCCTGCTAACCCCGGACTTGAACCGGATCGTGGGAAAGTACGGCCTTGGCTGGGAACGGGAGGAAATCACCCGGTTCACGTTTTCCCTCGGAGACCAAGAGTCTCATCTTTTCCAGGAACTCCTCAAAGCCAGAAAGGTCGTCTGGGTCAACCGCCGCAACGGCAAAGAATGGCTTCGCTACCTGACTCCCGAGATCCAGGCGGTGATGTCGACCACCACTTTCTTCCTCATGCCCATCGTCATCAAGAATCAGGCTATCGGCATCATCTGTGCCGACCGATACCCCAGCGGGCGAGAGCTCGATGAGGCCAGCTTTGTAAGCTTCCTCCACATCCATCAGCTTGCCCATGAAGTGCTCGCCTCCATGCACTGATTGACTCACCCTCCTCGCAGTGGCCCAGGTTATTCTTTGTCGCCGGCCAGGCTGGCCGGGGTGGTCTTCCCCGAAGCCTGCAGGAAATCTCGGAAGCAGCGCCGCAGATTGGTATAGATGCCGTTTCTGCTGTTGACGAGGTAGATGCCATGCTCGATGTGGAAGATTTCATTCACCAGCCGGGCAATAACGACAGCGTTGCGCTGATGCTCATTCGGCTCGAGTGCTTCAGCGAAAAGCGGGACGATCTTGTCTTTCATTCGGAGTTCGGTGTCAACCAGGAAGATGGCTATGTGAGGCCGGATGTCCCGGAGTCGATTGAGAAAGGCTGAAACCGCCTGTAGCTCGACTCCTCGCGGGGGTGAGGATTTTATTTCGACATACACCAGATGCCCGCAAACGAGGGCGATGAGGTCATAGTCGCCACCGTAACGGGTGTGATCGAGTCGGACGTTGAAGAGCACAGGAGCCAGAAACTCGCGCTCAAAGATCTTGCTGACATACCATTCGAGAGTCGGACCAAAGCTGCTGATCACCCGCCGGTTCAGGCGATAGCCTGCTCCTTGGGCATACGCAACGATACCGAGGTTCGCAAGTTCTTTCAGGTATGCACGTGCGGTCTTCATCGAGCAGTAGCGGGTAAGAGCCGCTGGGGTGGTTCCTTCCGGCACCTGGATGAGATCCCGAAGGAAGAGCCGAAACGAGTAGCGGCGCAGGAGCTGATAGCATCGCTCTTCCTCCTTGGGTGAGAGGTCGGGCGGTAGCAGGGTGCGCGACCGATCGCCGTGGGCGATGACGGGCAGACCCCGCTGCCAGAGACTGGTTTCAACGGGATGCCCGAAAGCCTTCCATGCCCCCTGGAGCAGGGCGAGCTGGCGTTGCAGTTCCGAAACGCTGCTCTTCAGGCCTTCCATTTCGGCTTCAAGCCGCTGGAGACGATCCATACGTCCTTACCGATTCGCTGCAGTTGCCCGGCACGGCACTGGGGACAAGCGGTCCGCACCACGCACCAAGCACCCAGGCGGGATGCGCCCCAGGCTTCTTCGCATGGTGGCGGCTTGGGACGCGCACCCTGGCCCCCCGATTATACCTTGCTCTTCCCAGGAACTGCAGGGGAATGTACTAATGTACTGTCGAAGGGCAGCAATTCTTCTCTCTGGTTGAAGGCAAGGGTTTCTGGCCCTTGTATGAAGCCTACCAAAAGGACTTGCAGGGTCTCACGGACCGTTTGCAGAGGCTGACCGAGAAATATACCAAATCAATACGGAGCCAATTTTGATGACACGGCAAGAGAGCTACTGGAAGACTATGTTCTCATCGAAAGGGACCATCTGAAGTTTTGCGAGTATTATCTGGCCAAATTCTGTCAGGTATTACCAGAGAAGGAGATTGTACGCTACTATCAACTTGAGAACAAGATCGAGGCCGCGATCACCTACGACCTTGCAGCGCGTGTCCCCTTCATTGAGTGAACGATTGGTATTATTGGGAAAGAAGCTGGTTGAACCGTGGAGGCTTCCAGCAGCTCGGGATAACCTTTGGGAAACAGGAGACTCCCCCGGCACGGTAGAAGATGAAAACGAAGCTTCCGTTTCTCGGGGTCTTTCTGCTAGGATGATGGCTGCCGAAAATCAGCGAAAGGAGTTGTGTATCCCGAGATCATCATCGGGCTCTAGGCAGATAGATCGAGCAGGCTTGTTGGGTCGCACGACGGCGACTTCTTGAACAAGGCTTTTCAGGAAGGCAATGGCAGGAAAGAATCGCCATGGGCAGGGGCATTCTTGGTAGAGTTTTGGCAAGACCTTGACCAGAGAAGCAAAAGGGGCTGGCACCTTGTTGCCAACCCCTTGATTTACTTGTCGCGCCCAAGAGGATTCGAACCTCTGACCTACGGATTCGTAGTCCGTTCAAATAGCTTTTTCCGCCTTTTGATAATCTAAGATTTCTCTTGACAAATCAGCACATTCCAGGTAGTTGTTTCATGACGGCTTGAGACGATTTCTTACACACTTTTCGGAAAATTTACACACCCCCCTGCACACCGGGGGGTAAGAGAGGGGGGCAAGGTGAGCATTCAATTATTCTGTACGGGATGCAAAACCAGCAGCGCTTTGGACTCCAAAACCTGCCCGAAGTGCCGGAAACCTTTCGACCGTACCCGGAAATATCGTGTTCAGGTATCGGTTAAGGGACAGAGGCAAACCCGCCTGGCCGACAACCTCACCATTGCCAGAGAGCTTGAGTCAAGCATTAAGGCCGATATGGTGCGGCAGGAATTCGACATTACTCACCACCAGGCCAAGAAAAAGCCCCTGACCCTGGCCGAGCTTTGGCAAAAATACCTTCCGTGGGCTCAGGAAAATAAGAAAAGCTGGCGTGATGATGCCTACTATTACGGGAAGCACCTTGAACCCCGCTTTGGCAAGAAGCCCCTAGAGAGTATCACCGGCTTTGACCTCGAAAAGCTCAAGGGTGAGCTGAAAAAGTCCGTCACCGACCGGGGCAGACCCTATGCCGCGCAAACCATAAAGCATGTTCTCGTGATCGTTCGGCGGCTTTACAACCTGGCGCGCAAGTGGGGCCTGTACGATGGGGAGAACCCGGCAAGCAAGGTTCAAATGCCGCATGTGGACAATCAGGTTACGGAATTCCTGACCGATGAGGAGCTTTCCCGTTTGATGGCAGTGCTCGACAACTGGCCTTTCGATGATTCGGCGGCATTCATCAAGTTTTGCTTGCTCACCGGCTTCCGGCGCGGGGAGCTGTTCAAGATGCAGTGGGAGCACATAGACTTTGAGCGCGGCATGATTACCCTGCCAGACCCGAAAGGCAAAAAGACCATCATCGTGCCTGTCTGCCAGGAAGCGCTTGACGTGCTCACCGGCCTTTCCCGCTCTTCGGATTTCGTCTTTCCCGGCAAGAACGGCGGACAGCGGGTTGATTTCTCTGGGCCGTGGAAAAAGATCAGGAAGGCGGCGGAGTTGCCCGAGGGCTTCCGGTTTCATGGCTTGCGTCACAATTTTGCTTCTCAGTTGATTTCGAACGGCGTTGACTCTG
>JAPXSS010000114.1:0-9716 GCA_033812955.1 Syntrophobacteraceae bacterium
CTCAGGATTAGTATCACAGAGAAAGCCTTGTTTCTACAGATCGGGAGGTCCCGATTCCTGGAAGGCCTGCCCTTCGGAAGGAGACTTTGCCCGGCCGTCGTCTCCCGGCCGGGCAAAACTATTCCCCTCCGTGCCTCTGTGGTTGGATTTATGATGCATAGAAAAAATCAGGCTACCAAAAAAGTCACTCTGTCAAGCAGAATTTCATGCAATTGCCCTGGATGCGATATCGCTTGAAGAAGCGGGGAGCGGCAAGTATAAAAGAGGCAGGAGGGGGTGTGTTCGAGGTTTCGGGCGGGTGCTTCCAGAGATGTCATTTGGGGATGGGAATGGATCGAGGGGAGAGATTTGGTTCGAGTAACCAACGGGCATCTTTGAGAAAGTTGGGGCTACTCGTCCTGGTAGTGGGATTGCTGGCGGCATGCGCGAACCGCTCCGGCTCCACCTCAGCCGGGGAAGGCGGCATGCCCCGGGATGCGGTTTTGCAGCAATGGCGGGCCAAGGTGGAGCGGGCGCGGGAGGTGCCCAGGGGCGGGCCGCTCACTGCCGAACGGGCGGTGGAGGAGGCGCTCCAGGCTAGCCCCGAGCTCGAACAGATGCGGCAGCGGATGAGAGCGGCCGCGGAGCAGGTGCGCCAGGTGGAAGCCTCCTTCTATCCCCGGCTGGTCATTGCCGAGGACTTCAATATCACCAATAACGCCGTCTTTGCCCTCATGAATGTCATCAATCAGCGGCGCTTTCGCCCTGATATCGATTTCAACGAGCCAGGGACGGAGCAGAATTTCGGGTCGCGGCTGCGGGGCGAATGGGCTCTGTTCGAGGGAGGCAGCCGCTGGCAGGAACGCCGGGCGGCGCTTGCCCAGGAACGGTCCATCGGTGCCGAATGGCAGGCCGCACGCAACCAGCTGGTGGCGCGAGCGACAGAGATCTACTACCAGTGGCTCCAGGCGCTCGCCTACATCGGGGTTGCGGAAAAGGCCTTCGAGTCCGCTCAGACCGATGAGCGACTGGGAGAAGCCAGGGTGCGGGCCGACGCCGCCCTGCCCAGTGAGCTTTTGCGCCTCAAGGCCCGCCGCGCCGAAGCACGCGGCAATGTCGTTACCGCTCGGAGCAACGCTCTCAAGCTGCAAGCCGGGCTGGAACGACTCCTGGCGCGGCCGATCGTCCCGGCAGAAATTCCCGACCCCGGGATCGTTCCGCCGGTGATGCAGACCGACGTTCCCTCCGGCGACGCTGACCGCAACATTGCCGTCGCCCTCGAAAGACGCCCGGAAATGGCTGCCGCGCGTTCTCTTATCGAAGCCGCCCGGGCCCGGGTCCGGGCGACTCAGGGAGGCTTTCTGCCACGGCTGGGTGTGAATGCCGATTATCTCCTGGATTCGGAAACGCTCGGCAGATTTGCCGACAGTTGGTATGTGGGGATCCAGGCTACCTGGCCTCTCTTTGAAGGCGGTCTAAATGTCTCACGCATGGAAGAAGCCCGCTCCCGCCTGAAGGAAATGGAATCCCGCAGCGACCAGGTGGCTCTCGATATCGCGCTTGAGGTCAACCAGGCAACTCTGTCGGTTCAGGAAGCAGCGGAAAAGATCCGGGTCGCAGGCGAGCGGAAAGCCTGGGCAGAAAAAGCTCTCGATGAAGTGCGCCACATTTACTCCCGCCAGGCAGCGACCGTAGATTCGCTGCTGCAGGCGGAAGTGGCCTGGAATCAGGCGGAGGTTGCCTATACGGCGGCACTCTTCGACGGCAAGATTGCCCAGGCCTTTCTGAGGAGAGCGCTCGGTGACTTTGTCGATGACTTGGCGGGGAGGCGTGAAGAGTGAAGAGGGAAGGCGGTTCGACATTTTCTACTTCCATACTCTGCGGTTCGCCTTTTAAGGGGGTTGGCCTTGGACGGGGAGAGTAAGCGGAAACTGCAGCGGGAAGTGGCCGTCGGCTTGGGGGTTTTGGCGGTCCTGGCGCTGCTGATGACGTGGCTGGCAGGGGCCTTTGTAACGAAGATTGCCCCGGGCCCTGCAGCGGCCAAAGGGGCGCCGCCGTCATTGAATACCGTGCCGGTCGAACGACGGGTATACCCTCGACTCATTGACCAGGTGGGGACGATCCGGGCGCGGACAGAGGCGCTGGTTGCCTCGCGGATCATGGCCCAGGTCAGGGAGATTCTGGTAGCTGAAGGTGATGCCGTCGCCGGCGGTACCGAAACAGGGTCGGAGGGCACGGTCCTGGCTTTGCTGCAGGATGCGGAAAGCAAGGCGCGACTGCAGCAGGCTGAGGCTCAGAGCGAAGCGGTGACGCAAGCCCTCGAAGCGGCCGGAGCGAAACTTGGGGCGGCCCGGGCCCAGGTCGAGGCGGCTCAGGCCAATCGCGGCAAATCCCAGGCGGACTATCGGCGCTACGAGGGCCTGTGGCGTCACGAGGCTGCCACCGGTCAGCAGCTTGAACACATGCGGGCTCAGAAGGAATCTGCGGAGGCCGGTTACCTCGCCGCGCTCCAGGAAGTCCGGGCCGGCGAAAGGGAAATCAAACGCCTGCGGGCTCAGCGGGAACAGGCCGAGGCAGCGGTTGCCGAAGCCCGGGTTATGCTAAATCATACCGTCATTCGCGCACCCTTTTCGGGGAAGGTGGTGAGGAGGCTCGTGAACGTGGGCGATATGGCTTCCCCGGCGCAACCGCTGTTCCTGCTTGAAACGACTTCACAGCTCGAGCTACATGCCTTTCTCTCGGAGTCGCTCATCCCCCGCATTGGCGTCGGTCAGGAAATGGAGGTCTACGTTGAGGCCCTGAACCGTACGCTGCCGGGAGCGGTCAGGGAGATCATGCCCAAATCCGATCCCTCGACCCGCACGGTGGTGGTCAAGGTTTCCCTGCCCCCTGACGCCGACCTGGTCAACGGTCTGTTCGGGCGGCTGCGGGTGCCTTGCGGCGAATACGCGGCGTTGGTGGTTCCCGGCCGCGTGGTGAGAGACGTCGGGCAGCTGACGCTGGTAGAGGTGGTGGGACATGACGGCTTCCCCGAAAGGCGGTTTGTCACGCTGGGACCGGATCACGACGACCTCGTCGAAGTGCTGTCCGGCCTCCGGGAACACGAACTGGTGGTAGTCCCGTGAATGAGCCCGTGGCTGCATCATCCGACCCCCGACCCTCGATCTCCGGCAACCGGCATAAGAAACGCGATCACAACTGGATGACCCGCCTGGTTGAGGCGTTTCTCGAAGGGAATCTCTCCGTTCTGCTCATCATCATCAGCCTCATTGCCGGGACGATTGCCCTGCTCGTTACCCCGCGAGAGGAGGACCCCCAGATTGTGGTGCCAATCGCCGACGTGCTGGTGAACGTGCCCGGAGCCTCGGCGCGGGAAGTGGAACGGCAGGTGGCGACCCGGCTCGAGAAGCTCCTCTACCAGATCGACGGGGTCGAGTACGTGTATTCGACCAGCTATGCGTCCCAGGCGATTGTCACGGTGCGGTTCTATGTGGGGGAGGATCGCGAACGGAGCTGGGTAAGGCTGCATAACAAGATCCAGGCCAACATCGATCAGGTGCCGCCGGGAGTAACCGGGTGGGTGATCAAGCCGGTGGAAATCGACGATGTGCCGATTGTCAATCTCACCCTCTACAGCGACCGCTACGATGACTACGCCCTCCGGCGGATGGCCGAGGAGCTCGAAATCCGCCTCCAGGGGGTGAAGAATGCGGGACGGACCTATATCGACGGAGGCCGCCCGCGGCAGGTGCGGGTCAACCTCTCGCCTCACCTCATGGCCAGCCGCGGGGTCAGTCTCCAGGATCTGCAGCGGGCGCTCCATGGCGCCAACGTCCGTTTCCCGGCGGGCAATCTGGTCAACGACAATCAGGAAAGCACCCTCGAGGCCGGGCACTTCCTGACGTCTTCCGCGGCAGTGGCGAATCTTGTGGTGGGGCTGCAGGACGGCCGTCCGGTCTACCTGCAGGAGGTGGCCACGGTCGAGGACGGACCGGCGGAGGCCGATACCTACACGCACCTTTCCTTCGGCGAGAAGGCCTACTCGGCGATGGACCCCGCCGCGGAGCACGAGCGGTCGCCTCCCGCCTGGATCCAACCTTTTCAGACCTATCCCGCGGTGACCGTGGCGGTCGCCAAGCGCAAGGGCACCAACGCGGTGTGGGTTTCCGAAGAGATCCTCAAGGAAGCCGAACGCTTCGCCCGCGAGGTCCTACCGGCTGGCGTACATCTGCGCACCACCCGTGACTACGGGCGCACCGCGGACGAGAAGGTAAACGAACTGGTCGAAGCGCTCCTGGTGGCCATCGCCATTGTCGTGATCCTGCTCGCCTACACTCTCGGCTGGCGTGAGGGGCTCATCATTGCGCTGGCCGTGCCCGTAACCTTCAGTTTCACTCTGCTCATCAACCTCCTGCTCGGCTACACCATCAACCGGGTGACCCTCTTTGCCATGATCCTTTCGCTCGGCCTGGTGGTGGATGATCCCATTGTGGACGTGGAAAACATCCATCGCCATTTCGCCATGCGCCAAGAACCGCCCCGACAGGCGGTGGTGAGTGCGGTGGACGAGGTGCGGCCGCCGATCATCCTGGCGACGCTGGCGGTGATCATCTCCTTTGTCCCCATGTTTTTCATCACCGGCATGATGGGACCGTACATGGCGCCCATGGCCCTGAACGTACCGGTAGCCATGCTCATGAGCCTCCTGGTTGCCTTCACCATCACCCCCTGGCTGTCCCTTCACATGCTCAGGCGGGAATACGACAAACCCCACGAGCAACCTTTCGTGCTCGAAGAAACCGGCCTCTACAAAATCTATCACCACCTCATGACTGCCCTGATCGGTTCGAGACGGCTGCGCTGGGGTACCCTCGGGGTGGTGGCCATGCTCTTCATCTTCGCCGTGTGGCTGGTGATCTCGCAGCGAGTACCGCTAAAGATGCTGCCGTTCGACAACAAGAACGAACTACAGGTGGTGATCGACATGCCCGAAGGGACGACCCTCGAAACCACCGAAGCGGCGGCCCGAGCGCTGGCCGATTTCCTGGTGCGGGTGCCGGAAGTTACCGATGTGAGCACCTTTGTGGGGACCGGCAGCCCCATGGATTTCAACGGTCTGGTCCGTCACTACTATTTGCGCCAGGGCGCCAACGTGGCGGATATCCGCATCAACCTGGCGGGCAAGAAGCAGCGCAGTCAGCAGAGTCACGCCATCGGACTGCGCTTGCGCAATGACCTCGAAGAGATTGCCGCTCGTTTCGGGGCCAATATCAAGATCGTGGAGGTGCCGCCCGGCCCTCCGGTGATCGCCACGCTGGTTGCCGAAGTCTATGGCAGGATCGGTCAGCCTTACGAGGAACTGGTGCGGGCGGCGGCCGGGGTGAGACGCCACATGGAGGCTGCGCGAGGGGTGGTGGATGTGGATGATGTGACGGTAGCGCCCGAGCAGCAGCTCACCTTTCGCGTGGATCGGACTAAGGCTGCGCTGCACGGCATCAGCGACCGGCAGCTGGCGGAAACCCTCCAGGGGGCGGTGGCCGGGACGGTGCCGGGCATGTTGAGGCTGGCCGATGAGGTGAACCCGACCGGCATCCGGCTGCGTTTTCTGCGCGAAGACCGGGCCCGCCGGGCGGACCTTGACCGGCTGCTGATCAAGGGTGCCGGTGGGGAAGGGGTCTACCTGAAGGATCTCGGGACCCTTGAGGAGGACACGATCGATCAACCGATCTATCACAAGAATCTCCAGCCCGTGGTGTATGTTTTCGGGGATACCGCCGGCCGGCCGCCACCCGACGCGGTGCTGAAGCTGAGCGAGACGATCGAAGGGGACCCCGCCTTGCATGGTTTCGAGGTGGTCTGGTCGGGCGAAGGGGAGTGGGACATTACCCTCAGGGTCTTCCGCGATCTGGGGATTGCCTTTGGCGTGGCGATACTGGGGATATACATCCTGCTCCTTTATCAGACTCAGAGCTACCTCCTGCCCGCTATTCAGCTCATTGCCCTGCCGCTTTCGGTGATCGGCATCCTGCCGGGCTTCTGGTTGCTCAACGTGCTCACCGGCCAGCCGGTAGGGGGTTGGGAGAATCCGGTGTATTTCACAGCCACGGCGATGATCGGCATGATCGCGCTGGCGGGGATTGCAACCCGCAATTCGATCCTGCTCATCGAATTTGTCGAAGTTCAGAAAGCCAAGGGCGAACCCCTGGTGAAATCGCTCATCGAAGCCGGGGCCCTGCGCACCCGCCCGATTTTTCTGACATCGCTCGCCGCGATGCTCGCCGCCTGGCCCATCACCCTCGATCCCATCTTTTCCGGGCTGGCCTGGGCGCTCATCTTCGGCATAACGGTATCGACCTTTTTCACCTTAATTGTGGTGCCCATGGTATACTACATGGCCTATTCAACAGGACAGGAGGGGTGAAAGGATGGCGAACCGGAAACCGATGCGGACCCCTGAAAAGATTTTCTGCGATGTCTGCAGTGAGAAGCGCCGCGTCAATCCACAGATGCTGCAGCACACCGTCATTCTGGCGGTCGAGATTGCCCGCGAAGGCAGGAAAATCGGGACCCCGTTCGTGGTCGGCGATACCGTGGAAGTGCTGAAGCATTCGAGAAGCCTCATTCTGGATCCTCTTTTCGGGCATCTCGAGCAGCTCAAGCGGATCGACCAACCCGATATGCGGGAAACCGTGAAAGAACTGGCGCAAGTAGAAAACCTCACCATCGTCAGCAAAGTTGACTGAGCGACTGATTGTTGCCGTATGTTGAGCGCGTCCTCGAGACTTTTGCTGTGCGGGTTGTGGCTGGTGGTGGTTTGTTGCGGCCAGGTCCGCGCTTTCTCTTCGGTCAATGTGCCCCTCGATAACTGGTCGTATGCCGCCCTCGATAAGCTCGAAGGGTTTGGTCTGATCCAGTCGGCGCTCCACGGCACCCGCCCCTTTTCACGCCTCGAGATGGCACGTCTCATCCATGAAGCCCAGGTGGCGATCCGGAGGAACGAGATCCGGCTCCCTCCCCTTGCGGCCGAGCTCCTTCAGGACCTCGAACGGGAGTTCCGGGAGGAACTGGCACTCACCGGCAAGCGCACCGCGATCCTCCAGAAAAGCTTTCTCAAGCCCCTAAAGGATGTGGAGTTGCGCTACGTCTATTCTCAGGGCGAGCCCCGGCAATTCCTGAATGTGAGAAAATCGGAGCTGGGGATCCGTCAATACCCGGGCTCCACCCAAGGCATTCGAGCCACGGAGGGAACCCCTCTGGTGGCCAACAATGAAGGGCTGGTCTACAGCGAGCAGAGTAATGTGTCGCTCCGGTTTTCGACCATGCTCGGCTACCGGGATTTCTTTTCCGCTTACCTGGAACCGGTCTTTCTCGCCCGTCAGCACACCGTCGGGTTCGATGGAACCGGCAGCAAAGTGGACCTGCTCAAAGGCTACGGCATGCTGACCTTCCGGAACACCCAGCTCGAAGGCGGCCGCGATTCCATGTGGTGGGGGCAGGGTGCGCACGGTGATCTCCTGCTAACCAACAATGCCTATCCCCTCGATCTGATCAAGTTCTCCAATCCGGAACCGATGCTGCTGCCTTGGCTCTTCCGCTACCTGGGACCGTTCAAATACACGGCCTTCGTCGCCCCCTTGAGCGGCTATGAAAACCCTGCCGATCCCTGGCTCGGCGGCCTTCGTTTCAACTTCAAACCGCATCCTCTCTTCGAGATGGGATTGTCGACCACCTTCATGTTCAACGGCGAGGGGATGCCGCGTTTCAACCCCTTCGATCTGTTCAAGTTTTTCGTTGGCCGGTCACCTCTGTACGCCAATCAACTGTCGGCCTTCGACTTTCGCTTGCGGCTCCCGTTCCTGCGGGATGCGCAGTTCTACCTGGAATACGGGGGTGAGGACAGCGGCGGCTGGAGTCCCCAGTATCCAGCGGAAGTCATTCTCGAAGACAATGCCTGGCTGTTTGGCATCCATTTCCCGCGGCTGACCTGCGACGGGCGGGCCGATCTGCGAGTGGAGTACACCTGGAATGCCCATCGCATCGATGAAACTCCGGCCATGTGGTATGCCCATTCCGAATACCGTTCCGGCTACACTTACAACAACCTGATCATGGGGCACCACCTGGGCCCGGACGCCGAAGACCTGTTTGCCCGGGTGACTTATTACCTCACCAATCGAGTGAAGCTCGGTCTCGATTATGATCGTATGGTGCGCGGCAAGACCCTCAGCCCGGTGGAGGAAAGAGTCAACCAGTACGGAGCCGATCTCACTCTCAATCTCTGCCGCAGAGACCTTATGCTCATTACCCGCTATGCCTTCCAGACGGTCGACAACTACAACATGCAGCTGGGCAACAATCGCGGGAATTCGCTGTTCGAGACCGTCCTGAAGCTGCAATTCTGAACGGTTGCCGGGCCACCGAGCTGCCAGGCGGAGGGGAGGCTGGCGACTGTGGTGCGGGAACGCCCGAGGCCGGTCCAGGGTCAACCCCGAGGGGCGTTTTCGGGCACCATCGAGAGCCTCCTGCAGATGTGTCAAATTCCGGGCTCATCGCGGATTAACGTGAGAGAAGCCATCTTGTCATTCCGAGGCCAAGGGCCGAGGAATCTCGATTCTTAGGGCAATTCAACTAGATTCCTCGCTACGCTCGGAATGACACCAAGGACATGACAGACCTTTTCCACGCAAATCCGCGATGAGCCAAATTCCGTCACGCCGGTGTGCTTCCAGCCGGGGTTCGGGATTCTTGAAAGCTTGACTTCGGCCCAAAACCCCTTCCGGGGAAAGAACCTCGATCACAAATCCCCGGTGCTTGTGGAGGCCGGACACCGGATCGAGCGGTCCGCCTGAACCGTTTGCGGATGATTATTGAGTGCGCGTCCCCAGAATAGAGTGACCATCACCTCTCAGGTGCACAGCGGTCTTTGGCCGCGTCCTCCTTGAGCGGCTTTTTGCCGTTTTCCTTCAATTTGTATGCCTTGAGCTTTTGATTGAACTCGTAAAGCTCGCTGAGCTTCTTTAGGACCCTATCGATCTTTCTCATCTTCTAGCTTCTCGATATCAGCCTGATCCTGTTTCGAGTCTCTCGTCCTCTTAAGCCAGATCAGGTCGTGTCTAGCCGCGACCATCACTGTTCCTTCTTCCGACTGCGCTGTGACCGCATTGCTGATGATCGCTTTTACCTTTTCATTCATTGCAACCAAGATATCGACCAGCATTTCATCTTCTTCGCCTGCTACTTTCAAAAACCGGTGAAGCTCGATAGCCATCTCCGGGAACATCCATGTTGATGCGGATTCGAAATATCCCGCTTCCTCCAAGATTGCTTTTGTCTTCTCGAAATCTTCGGGGTTGACAAGGAGGTCAATATCCCTTGTGAACCGCGGCTCAGTGTAGAAGGCCATAGCGACCCCCCCGATGAGGGCATACCTCACCGCCTGTTCATGCAGCTTCGTGACAAGGCTTTTGAAATCTTCGAATACGTTCATGCCTTTCTTCCATGGGAGAGGAATCCGTCTGCTTCCTTGATCCATCCCAACTTCCGGATTCATAATCGTTCACCAGCCCGCGCAAAATTGAGAGAAGAGCGAAGGGCGCGGGATCCGCCAATCATCAGATATCGGATGATAAGCCGCCTTCGGCGGCTTATCGGCAGCGGCGGCTAAAGGATTCACACTGACAGTCCGCCTCCGGCGGCCTATCAATGCGAATCAACCCGACCTGTCCCGTCTTGCACTC
>JAPXSS010000115.1:0-9609 GCA_033812955.1 Syntrophobacteraceae bacterium
GATCCGTCATCCACAGCCCTCCTTGGTTCGTTTGTTTACCATGGGCCAGGACCGTCTTACCACCTTATTGTGCTGTCCAGTTTTTGGGGTACACTATACTCAACACGCATCAGCACTTGAACTTCTGCCACTGATCGGGCCATCAGCCCGGGTCAGCTACACGCAATCAGTATGAACGTAGAACTTGGCAAGCTCTGAGAGTTCCCTATATATATGGGAGACGGGTACACCTCAAATATCTGATTTCTACTATCTCTCTACACCTGCTGATGCCAACCTCAACTTTGAAGACGCGGAGGACAGGGCAGCTTCTAATTCAACTATATCGAAAGGTTTCTTGAGAAATGACCCAACGACAACATCAACGAGATCTTTCACCACAGCCTGAAGATCATATTCAGAAATAAGAATCCCCGCCACATCAGGCACAATCTGCTTGAGCTTTTCAAGCAACACCAAACCATTAGCATCAGGAAGGCGATATTCCGTGATCACAATCTCAGGAACCAGTCTCTCCGCCACCACTATTGCTTCACCAACAGTCGAACAGCATTCACAGGCATACCCGGCTTGTTCAAGATACTTTGTCAAAGAGCGTCTTAAGGAAGCTTCACCCTCAACCAACAACACCCGATTCGTCGCAGTCACTCGCAGCCTCCAATCATATGTTTTATAGCAAGGTGCATGCCAGACTCTAACAGAGACCCTCATTGCAGAGCCAGGCTGATTATCGACTAGCTGTGCTGCGCTCTTGGCTACAGGGGCGATGGGCAGTATTCTCCGTTCGTTCCTTAAAAACGCACAGAAAGCCCTGATCGCCTTTGTCAAAAACCTTTATGTTCAATGGGTTATGAATGGGCGTCGAGAATTATTCGAAGAATTACGGAAGCAAATAATATTAACCACTATTCAATGCCGAGCTTTTTCAGGCGGTAGAGCAACACGTGTCTGGGGATTGAGAGAAATCGGGCGGTTTTCGCTTTATTCCGATGGCAGATTCCAAAAGCCTTGAGGATGATCTGTTTTTCCAGTTCAGCAAGGGGCATACCTTGCTCGGGAAAGCTGATGCGGAGTACCGCCGACGGATCGGGGGGCTCGGTACTGCCGTAAGGTACGAGGAAATGGAGATGACTGGCGAGGATGGTGTCTTCACTTTCGAGGAGGATGACGCGTTCGATGGTGTTCTTCAGTTCCCGCACATTTCCCGGCCAGGAATGGGCTAGAAGGAGGCGCTCCGCTTGGGCATTGACCCTTCGAAAATGTTTACCGTATTTGTCGTTGAACTCGTCCATGAAGAAGTGAACGAGCGGCAGGATGTCTTCAGTACGCTCACGCAAAGGCGGAAGGTCGATTCGGATGGTAGCCAGCCGGAAAAACAGGTCTTTGCGAAACCGGCCTTCTTCGGTGCCCTGCCAGAGATCGGTGTTACAAGCGGAGAGAATTCGAATGTCGACCGTACGCTTGCGGGTACCACCGAGAGGGAAGAATTCCTTTTCCTCCAGAACCCGCAGTAGTTTCGCCTGGATTTCCAGGTGGAGATCGCTGACCTCATCCAGGAACAGGGTACCGCCGTCCGCCACTTCGAGCAGGCCTTCCTTGCCTTCAGCGCGAGCCCCGGTGAAGGCTCCCTTTTCATAGCCGAAAAGCTCGCTTTCGATGATTTCGGTGCTGAAGGCTGCACAGTTGAGGGCTACGAAGGGATAGTCGGCGCGGGGACTGCGGCCATGGATGAGGCGCGCAAAGAGTTCTTTGCCAGCGCCGCTCTCGCCTTGCAGCAAAACCCCGGCATCGCGGCTCTGGGCGCTCTTGATGGCAAGCATCTGGGCTTGCAGGAATTTTGGATTCAAACCCACAAAGCGGTCGACCTGCTGCAAGCGTTGGACTTCGTGGCGGAGGCGATCCACTTCATTCCTCAAACCGGCATGTTCGAGAGCGGTCTGGATGGTGAACTCAAATTCGTCGAGATCCACCGGCTTGACCAGATAGTCGAACGCCCCCCGCTTAATGGCAGTGACGACGTCCTTGACCTGTTCATAGGCGGTGATCATAACGACGGTGGGGGAGGGACGATGTTCCTTGAACTGCGAGAGGATTTCGAGGCCACTGGCGTCGGGCAGCGCCACATCGAGGAGCACCAGATCAGGTTCCTCGCGATAGCACAGCTGTAGCCCTTTGGCCGCCGTATCGGCCTCGATAACAAGGTATTTCTTATCCAGCAGGCGCCGCAAAGCACTACGAAAAGGAGCTTCATCATCGACAATGAGGATCTTCTGGGTGTCGCGCATGGACAGTCTCCCGGTTATGAGGAATTCACTTGCTGCCAGCCAGCACTACCCAGGCAGCCCCGAACGGCACACTCCACTTCCCAGCCGGCAGCCAATTCGATGCCGACAAGCCGCCGCAAAGCCATCTTTGTCGCAGATTTAAGCCGGGTCTGGAGATCCGGACAGAGATAATGGACACAGAAGTAGTAGCGAGCACGGAGCCGACAGCCGTTTCGACCCACAAAGAGGCAACTTCCCGGATACTCTTGCTGGTCAGGAAGAGGGCAATTCAGGAGCAGGTTGACCAGCAAGAGGATGCGGTCGTAACCCGTCTCGATTCCTTCAAAACAACAACCTCCGACAGTTTGCCCCGCACAAGCAGCGCATCCATCGCGGACGCCAACTTGCAGCATCAGATTGTGAGTCTCCCCGATGGCCTGGTCATAGGAGAAGAGCATACGTCGCATGCTCGCTTGCTTCTTCATGGTCTTGCCGAAGTCCTCAAACAGAGCCCGGGCAGCTTCTATTTCACCCAGAATGGACGGATCGGGAGAACAGGTCACAGCAGCGTGCAAAGCAAGCCCTTCATCATTTGGCAGCCTCCAGCCGACCCAAAACCTGGTGCAGGCAGATCTCGGCCTGATAGCCCTTGAGGCGGGCAAGATTCACCAGGTTCAGGATGAGCTCCCCAAAGGCCTCTGCAGGCACCGCTCGATCATCACTCAGATGTTGCTGCATGGCCTGGTACTTGTGCACGAATTCCGCGGTTTGCGTGTTGAGATCATTCCAGTGAGACTGCCGGTCTGAAGCGATACGGGCCAGCATGCGGTAGCCTCGCATCAGTGCTGGCAGGGACGCCGGGACTCCCATAGCAGCCTTGCCCGCAGCAGCTATTTCCCCGGCTTTGATCTTCTCCCAGTTATCGATCACTTCCTCGGTTGTCTGAACCGCTAGATCACCAAACACATGGGGATGACGACGTTTCATTTTTTCGCAGATCAGATCACACACTTCCTCTAACCGAAAATCGCCCTTCTCCTCGTACAAGTAGACGAGAAAAAGTACCATGAAGAGGAGATCGCCCAATTCCTCGGCCACCTCCTTCACCAGTTTTGCCCGCACCGCCGCCGCCGCTTCATGAGCCTCTTCCACGAGATACGTCTGAACGCTCTCCGGAGTCTGCCGTCGGTCCCAGGGACACCCTGCGATCCCTCGAAGCTGGTCAATGATTTGCCAGATGTTGCGCATCCTCTCCCAGCCCCGCTCAGATTCCTCCACGTTGTTTGACCTCCTCACGCCTCACGATTCTCTCGCATTTTCCTGAGAGGAAATTGGGAGCTGCACTCTCTCATGTTTTATTCCACCCCAATTGTATCGGAAGGCTTTCTGTTTTTCCTCGAAAAGTTTCTGAAGACCGGCTGGAGTCGCCTTAAGGAGCACCTGCGTGGCGTGTTGGACGTATGGAGTCAGGCAGGAACCGGTCAAGATGGAGCTTTTGGGAGAGAGGATAAAGGTGAGGAGTGTGATGCTCAGGATAGCCAGCAGCAGGGCCTTGGTAAACCCTACCATCCCCCCCAGAAGCCGGTCAAGGAATCCCAAACCCGTGCGGCGCAGCAGCTTTCCGGTCCAGTAGCCGGTCACTCCCACGCAAAACCAGGTCAGCAGGAAGATGGCGAGGAAGCCGATGGCCGCCGCTCCTGGAAGGCCTGGAAAGAGGGCGGAAAGCTGGCGCGCCAGAGACTCATAGGAATGGGCTGCCAGCAGAAAACCGCCAATGACCCCGGCAATCCCAAAAAGTTGGGAGATTGCTCCGCGAAGAAGGCCGCGGACCAGACAAAAAATGCAGACAGCAAGCAGGAACCAATCCAATCCGTTCATTTACGGCCCTGTCCAGGGATTCCGCTTCGGTCCTGGCACCCATGGAACAAACAAGCCCCAGACCAACGATCCAGGGCTTATCCTCATGACTCGGGAGTTGTCCGACCTCCACCCTTAGGAGGCGATCTGCTTGAAGAAGTCGTTCCCCTTATCATCCACCAGGATGAAGGCAGGGAAGTCTTCGACTTCGATCTTCCAGATGGCTTCCATGCCCAGTTCTGGGTATTCCAGCACCTCGACCTTCTTGATGTTCTCTCTGGCCAAAAGGGCCGCCGGGCCGCCGATGGAACCCAGGTAAAAACCACCGTGTTTCTTGCAGGCATCCGTTACCTGCTGGCTGCGGTTGCCCTTGGCAATCATGATCATGGAACCGCCATTGGCCTGGAAGAGATCCACATAGGAATCCATTCGCCCGGCCGTTGTAGGGCCAAAGGAACCCGAAGGCATGCCCTTGGGAGTCTTGGCCGGACCAGCATAATAGATGGGATGGTCTTTCATGTACTGGGGCATCCCTTCACCCTTGTCAAGACGTTCTTTGAGCTTGGCATGGGCGATGTCGCGTCCCACGATGAGGGTCCCGGAAAGCGAAAGCTGGGTGGTGACCGGATACTTTGTGAGCTCTCCCAGGATCTCTTTCATCGGCCGGTTCAGGTCAATCTTGATCACACCATGATCGTGTTTGCCGCGATATTTGTCAGGAATGAACCGACTGGGGTTGCGCTCCATTTCTTCCAACCAGATACCTTCCTTATTGATCTTCGCCTTGATGTTCCGGTCTGCTGAGCAGGAAACGCCCATGGCCACCGGGCAGGAAGCCCCATGGCGTGGCATACGGACAACGCGCACATCCAGCACAAAATGCTTACCGCCAAACTGAGCACCAAAGCCGCTCTTATAGGCAGCCTGCAGGATCTTTTCTTCCATTTCGAGGTCGCGGAAAGCCTGTCCCCCTTCATTGCCCTTGGTGGGGAGGTTGTCCAGGTAGCCGGTACTGGCGTACTTGACGGTCTTCAGACACCCTTCTGCCGACGTCCCACCAATGACGAACGCCAGATGATAGGGAGGGCATGCTGCTGTCCCGAGGCTCTTCATCTTTTCGACCAGGAACTTCTCGAGGCTTGCAGGATTAAGCAACGCCTTAGTCTCCTGATAAAGCATAGACTTGTTGGCGGAACCTCCTCCCTTGGCCACAAACAGAAATTTATACTCCGCCCCCGGGGTGGCATAGAGATCAATCTGAGCGGGCATGTTGGTACCGGAATTGATCTCATCATACATGTTAAGCGGGATGGTCTGGGAATACCGGAGGTTTTCTTCGGTGTAGGTCTTGTGGACACCCTTGCTGAGGAATTCCTCATCGTTGGCTCCGGTCCATACCTGTTGTCCTTTCTTTCCAACAATGGTGGCCGTACCGGTATCCTGGCACAGAGGCAACAGCCCCTCAGCAGCAACCTCCGCATTTCTCAGCATGGCAATCGCTACGCCGCGATCATTGGGAGAGGATTCCGGGTCCGTCAGGATTGCCGCCACCTTTCCCAGATGCGTGGGGCGGAGCAGAAAGGAGACATCGCGCATGGCACTGTTGGCCAAAAAGGCAAGGCCTTCCGGGTCCACCTTAAGGATCTCCTGGCCGTCAAAATTTGCCGTAGAAACATAATCCTTAGTCAGCAGGCGGTATTTCGTGTCATCCTTGGACTGGGGAAACGGCTCTTGATACTTGAACTCTGGCATTTTCGACTCCTTTACCAATAATGTTTCAGATTCAATGAGCGCAGGGGCAAGCTCCCGGAACCTACCCTGATATGATATTGAAAAAACATTCACATGTCGAGCACTGAGTGCAACTCATAGGACGTTTTTATTCGGTCATGATTTTCGAAGCCAAATACTCCAGATTCCCTATTCCCTCGGCAACGACTCCACGATCTCCTTCTGCATCGCTTCGACCGCCCTGAGTGGGTCGCTGGCAGTGCTGATGGGGCGCCCCACCACGATGTGGTCGGCGCCATTGGCGATGGCTCTCCCGGCGGTAACGATCCGTTTCTGATCGTCCAGGTCGACTTCCCGGTTGCTACCGGGCCGAATTCCCGGTGTAACCATGAGGAACCGGTCGCCCAGTCCCCTTCTCAGTCGCGGAACTTCCAATCCTGAGGAAACGACACCGTCACATCCCAGAGCGAGAGCCCGCCTCGCCCTTCGATACACCAGATCAGCAAGGCTCATCGCGCCTCCAAAGATTTCCTCCATATCCTCCTGCCCGAAACTGGTCAAAACGGTTACGGCCAGCAGCTTGACTTCATCTTTGGCGGCCGCCGCCGCACGCAAAATCGGGTCGTGACCGTGAACCGTGGCAAAGGTTATGCCTCTGCCTCGCAGCTGCATCATTGCCAGCTTGACCGTTTCCGGAATATCGAAGAACTTCAGGTCCACCATCACTTTGTGGTTACGCGATGCGATCCATTCAACGATGGGGAACCATCCGGCAAGAAAGAGCTGCAGTCCTACCTTGTAGAACTTGATGTGCGATTCCAGCCGCTGGACCCACTCCTTGGCCACCTGGGGCGACTCGACATCGAGTGCAAAAATGATCCTTTCTGCCAGCGGAATTTGCTTCACGGTTAGCTCCTCCCATCTTCACTCTCTCAAAAGCCTGATCCGTTGGATGCCGCTCAAAGTCGGACACAAAAAAACCCCTTTTCGAAAAAAAAGGGGTTCGTTAAGCAGAAGATTGCTGTTCAGTTATTTACTCATTTAGGGCTGGCAGGCTTTCCGTCATCGTCACTACCACTGAGTCCAACTCCCAGGCCAACACCAAGACCGATCGCGGCCACGCCGGCAGCACAAAGCGCCCACGTCGTCTTCTTGGCGGTGATACCTCCGATCGTTAGAGTATCGGTTTCCGTTGAGCCACTCTTGGCACCAGCAGCAGTTGTTCCCGCCGCCGCCAGGCGAAGACCCTGTCCAGGTTCTACCAGCATGGTTCCGTCGGGACTCATTACCTGCATGGTGCCTTCATGGATGCTCAGGAGTGATTCATTCGCCGAAACCTGGATGGAACCTTTGAGCATCGCTGTACCGCTGGCCGGCATGATAGCCCGTTCCATAGGAATGCTGTCATGAGGAGTATGGAAGGAAATGGGCTTGCCGTCGGGCCGGATGGTGAAGTCAATTTGCCCTGACTTGACCGTCAAATCCCACCGCGACTTACCCTCAGTCAGCGCAAACACGGCCTGATCCTGGGCAACCAGCTGAACACTCTGGGTTTGCACCAGGCAGATGCCCTTGCACAGCATCAAAGTCCCTTCCGGCAGGGGTAATTCCGACTGAAACTGGGTGACTTCCTTACCTTCTTCAAGGAGGCTCACCTTGCCTTGTGGAATGACTCGCGCCCCGCTGCCCGCCCATGACAGAACGGGTTGAAGGACCATGACCGTTGCTAAAACGAGTACCATTGCCCTTGAAATGCACTTCATGATGTTTTCCCTCCTTGTGTTTTACAAGACTGAATCAGTTCCAAAAAATGGTAAAACAACTCGTCCTGGTCAATCAAGCAAATTGTTCTGACGTGTTCCTTTTATAGAAGATCTCGCGGCGCCGTGTCAAGGGGAAAGAATGTAAGCACACTAAGTTTTTTGTTGATTCTTGATTCGATTTCCTGATACGTAATGGCGACAGTGATCGAGTGTTTCCAGCAAGCAGGTGAAGCCTAGCTAGCTAAGGGTTGGAGCTCAAAACTGCTGGCGGACAGGTGGTGGCCGGCTCCTTCCGGATGGTCATAAGAGTTACACTGGGTTCCAAAAAAGGACAATTCATGAAACATCCGTCAGAGGACTCAACGTTACCGAACATGGACCTACCTGCTCCTGTCTCACGACCAAATGTACCCAGCACTGAGGTCCGAAAATTATTCCCTGATTTTGATGATTCTGCCGATCTGCGTGACTACCTGGAGGTTGTCCTTAGGCATAAATGGGTCGTGCTCACTTTCATAAGCAGCCTCTTCATCCTCACACTCATTGTAACCCTCAGCATGAAACCTGTTTTCAGAGCTACCGGCCGGGTGGAGCTGAGTATGCAGACCCCTAAAGTGACCAAATTTGAGGATCTCTCCGGCGCCAGCATGAATTCGCAACTGAGGGAGCATATTCTGACGAGCGTGAAACTGCTGCACAGCCAATCGCTGGTTCACCGGATTATCGAGAAACTCCACCTGGAGGAGAAGCCCTCTTTCAACTCGGAACTGGGAGAGCAAAGTCAGGATGGACAGGGAAACGGCGTCTTCAGTTGGCTGAAATCTGTGGTGGGCAGCTTTTTTCAGTCAGATGGACAGCTGGAAGGTGAGGTCGACCATACGTTGCCGAGGCTGCGGCTCCTCCATGAAGTGGAAAAGGTATACTACAAGAACCTGGAAGTAGTACCGGAACGGGACACCACCATCATTTCCCTCTCTTTCAGCAATACTGACCCAGCGCTCACTCGGGATGTTGTCAATGCCCACATTAAGGAGTTTATCGCCTGGCAGATGGACAAAAGGCTCGACGCAGCTGCATCTGCCCGCATCCAACTGGAGAAGCAAATTGACATCGCACGCATCAATCTCGAGAGGGCGGAAAAGCAACTGAACGAGTTCGCACAGAAGGCAGGCATTGTATCTCTCGACTCCAATTTGAATATCATCTATCGTCAACTTGAAGAGATGAACAGCGCCTTGGCTACGGCACAAGCCGACCGAATTGCCAAGGAATCGCTTTACAAGCAGGCGACTTCTCAGAATATCAATTCCCAGTCTATCGTCACCGAAAACCAACTGATTCAGAACTTGCGCCAGGAACTGGCAAAAGTCGAGGCAGAGTATCAAGAGAATTACTCGATCTTCAAGGATGACTACCCAAAGTTGAAGAATATAAAGGCCAAGATGCATGATCTTGAGCGGCGCATCGGCGCAGAAGAGGAACGGATCCTGGCCACCGTGAAGAACGATTTTCTCAGTGCCGTAACCAAGGAGTCCTCTCTGACCGAGAAAGCCGAAGAGATGAAAAAGCAGGCTCTGGATCTTAACAACCAGGCCACTGAATACAAAATTCTCGAACGCGAGGTTGAGACCAGCAAGTTCATCCACCAAAGTCTCATGGAGCGTGCGAAGGAAATCGATGCCAAAGTCGGGACGGACTTGGGCAATATACAGATCGTAGACTATGCAGTGCTGCCCCTCAAGCCCTACAAGCCAAGCATCAAGCTAAACCTCCTGGTGGCTTTGGTGTTCGGTTTTGTGGGAGGCATCGGCCTGGCCTTTCTTGTAGAATATCTGGACAATACCGTGAAGCGAATCGATGAACTCGCGGAGCGTTTCGGACTTCCGGTGGTTGGGGTGTTGCCCCTGGCTACCGAAGAGGAGGCAAACGACCTGGATACCCTGGTACTGAGCAAGCCGCGAGCAGCCTTTTCCGAAGCTATTCGAACCACCAGG
>JAPXSS010000116.1:0-9364 GCA_033812955.1 Syntrophobacteraceae bacterium
CATCTGCCCGGCCCAGATGGCAACGACTGCCAGGAGGTTGCACCCAAACCCGAGCCAGATTACCCGACGTGCTCTGGCGTAACCGTAGACCTCGGTCAGGACATCACCTGCAATGTAGCTGACGGGGAAGATGATGATGGCTGCCGGAAACACCAGACCGAAAACCTCGATCAGCTTGACAGCCATGATGTTCGCCGTGACCAGCGAGGTCACGAAAACCGCGCAGATGATGATCAACCAGCCTGAATATCCCTGTTCCAACTTCTTTTTGGGTTCCTGCATGATGCCCCCAAGCTCAAGGTCCGCATGGAGCGGCGGACGAATGGCCAATGGAATGAAGCCCGGTTTATATCATCTTCCGGTTGCCGGGTAACAGGAAAAAGAATGATGGGCCGACTTCATCCGGGACGGCCAGCCGCCTCCCGCGGTCGGAATATCCCCTTGCATTCGCTCGGATGGTGCAGGTAGAATCGATCTCCATCCTGATCGTGATTTCAAGAAGGAGAGAACCATGCAGCTCACCACCGTCAGTATCGATAAGCCGGAGACGATCAACTTCATTTTTGGCCAGGCGCATTTTATCAAATCGGTCGAGGACCTTCATGAAGTTCTGGTTGCCGCCGTTCCCGGCATCAAGTTCGGGATCGCCTTTTGTGAAGCCTCCGGCAAGTGCCTGGTGCGATGGTCCGGTACCGCTCCGGACATGATCGAACTCGCCCGCAGGAATGCCTCAGCCATTGCTGCCGGCCACTCCTTTATCATTTTCCTGGGAGAGGGTTTTTACCCTGTGAATGTGCTGAACGCCATCAAGATGGTGCCCGAGGTATGCCACATCTTCTGCGCTACGGCCAATCCGACGGAAGTGATTGTGGCGGAAACCGACCAGGGGCGAGGGGTGCTCGGGGTGGTCGACGGCTCCCGGCCCGTCGGCGTTGAGGGGGAAGAGGACATCCAGTGGCGCAAGAATCTGCTGCGCCAAATCGGCTACAAACTCTGACCGATAAGCCCTTCGAGTCCGGTGCTATTGAATGATGGCAATGGTTCCAGTCACAAGCGAGCACAAAGAGCATGGGGACTGGCATAGGACGCCCATGCGAGTGCCTCTGTACGAGGTGGATCTCGGGCAGGCGGTCTATCATGGGAATTATTTCCATCTCCTCGAACTCGGCCGGGAGGCCTTCCTGCGCGACCTTGGCTACCCCTATCGAAACTTCATGGTGCAGTATCTACATCTGACCATTGTGGAAGCCTCGTGCTCCTACCGGCGACCGCTCCTTTACGACGATTTGATCGAGGTTCATACCCGCATTGACGGGTGGCGCAGTCGAAGCCTGACTTTCTCGCAGGCCGTCACCCGGAACGAAGGACCAAACGGGAGGGTGCTGTGCACCGAGGCGACGCTGAAAATGGTCTGTGTTCGTTTCACCGGGCAACCCACTCTGCTTCCAAGCGAGTTTGTGGATATCCTCAGGGATTCGTCAGGAGCTCTGCAGGAATAGTGTTTGCGTTGCCGGAATCAGCCGTTCGTCGTAATCACGCACCATCAGAATTCAAGCGGCGGACTCTGCCGGTTCTTTCTCGAATAGGTTTTCGCTGGGGAGGTTATCGGTTATAGTCGCAGACTGTAAGATGTGTATGGAAATATCTGGAAAAAACCTTTCTTGCCGCAGGACGATACTTATGGATGGTGAGAAGAAGAGTGGCGGACTTGGTGCTGCCTGTGGTGGGGGATGGCAGGTGCGGTGCCACCGGTGCGGTGACATTCTCCCCTTGTTACACCCTCATATCGTTACTGAAAGGTATGACGAAGAAGAAAACATGATTTGCGAATACTGCTACGAACGTCGTCTGTCCGAAAGCCCCAAGGATTGCTCAGGGGAAGAATGGGGCCGGATCACCTCCGAGCTGACCCGACGCATCGCCGGGAGCTGACAACCCGCCGAATTCTCGACCAGG
This sequence comes from Syntrophobacteraceae bacterium, assembly GCA_033812955.1. Classification (GTDB taxonomy): domain Bacteria; phylum Desulfobacterota; class Syntrophobacteria; order Syntrophobacterales; family Syntrophobacteraceae; genus JADGQM01. The sequence goes on from JAPXSS010000116.1 coordinate 1,957, forward strand.
TGCCATTCCTTTTGCGTTTTCCCCCATAGCAAATCGGTTGGGTCCCACTATTTTCTAATTTGCCGCCATTCCGTTATAAGCCAGCGTAGAATGACTTATTCCCCCGCGCGCTTCTCACGCACGGGGGAATCGGCGCACTCACTTCATTCGCGCCTACGACGCCGCAGAAAAGGAGCATTCGGAGCCAGTACCCTTTTGGTGCCGCCTGCGGCTACGCTATCCATCCAGGCCATTGGAAACCGATGGCACTCGCTTGCAGCCCCTTCGACTCCGCAAACTTGACTCCACGGGTCAACGCCACATAGGGCCCGTGTGTCCGAGGTCAGTTGGAAACAGCAAAGAACTATGTTGATCCCAAGGTGGGATCATGCTAGTTTTGAAACATGAGAATCATATCTCGGAAGACACTGAAGGAGTTTTGGGAGAAGCACCCGGACGCAGCGCAACCATTGCAGGCATGGTATGCGGATCTGAGGACGTCCAAGTGGAAATCTCCATCTGAGATTGAGACTGCTTATAGGAATGCGAGTTTTGTGGGAAACAATCGGGTTGTCTTCAACATCAAAGGCGATACATACCGTGTTGTGGCAGCCGTCGAGTATCAGTTCGGTATCGTCTACATCCGTTTCGTGGGTACCCATGAAGAATACGATCGGATCGATGCTGCCACAGTGTGGCGAGAGGTTTGAGCACTATGGATATTAAGCCTATTAAGATAGAGGCGGATTACGAAGCAGCATTGGCCGAGGTAGAGCACCTTTTTGGCAGCATCCCCAATACTCCTGAGGGGGACCGTCTGGAGGTATTGGCCACCCTCATAGAAGCATACGAGGGGAAGCACTACTCCATCCCAGCGCCCGATCCCATTGAAGTCATCCTGTATTACATGGAAACCAGGGGGCTCTCTCGTGCTGACCTTGAGCCCTACCTGGGCAGTCGTGCTCGAGTCTCGGAGATACTGAACAGAAAGCGTTCCCTCACCATCTACATGATTCGGAAGTTACATGCCGGTTTGGGCATTCCAGCCGAGATACTCATCCAGCCGTATTCCTTGCAAGAATCTGCTGTGTGAGCAGGGTCTTGGGACAACAAAAAATTACAGCGGATGACTGGGCAGAGCTCAGACGGGTTGGCTGTCCTTGGAGTCGGGCCCGCTCATTTCCAGTGTAAGGAGCGGCGAAAAGAGAGATTGTAGGTTTTATGGTTGAATGATCGAGAGGAAATGAAGTATTCCTCCGCGGTTGTTGGTTTCCTTACGGGGCCATCGGGCAACCTGGTCAACACATGCTCAGGACGACAGAATGGAGAGCGGTAACCAACCTTTGAAGAATCCGATATTGCACCTGATACGCGCATGGATGGCCTGGGTTCTTCCAAGGCCCCGCATTGTCCTGGCCCTCACACTGCTATCCGCTTTGCTTGCTTTCGTTTACTCCAGCAGGTACATGGGAGTGCAAACCGATCAACTGGAGCTCATATCACCCGATCATCCGCTCATCGAGCTTTCCGATAGAGTGGACATCTTCAAGAGCGACGGCAACGCTCTCGTTGTGGTGATCGAAGCCCCCACGCCCGACCGGGCCCTTTCCTTCCTTCGTGCGCTGGTGCCCCGCATCGAGGCGGACACCGAGCACTTTGCAAGCGTTTTCTACCGGCTGGACCCGGACCTATTCAAGGATTGGGCCCTTCTATATCTGAACAGGGACGATCTTCTCGATCTTCGAGACACGCTGCGGGAGTATTCCAAGATGCTCCATGAATTGGCCCGGCATCCGAGTGTCCCGGCCTTTCTCGCGCTGGTCAACGAGGAAATGGCCCGCCGCATGGTGGGCGAACTCTTCACCGGGTTCCTCGATGGGGAGAAGTCTCCCAACGAATCGCGGACCGACGGGGAGGGCATGAACCTGGAGTTCCTGATCCACGCGCTGCAGGGGCTCGCCAATTATCTCGCTGGGACACCCAGCTACATCTCACCGTGGTCCTCCTTCTTCACGCGGGGCCAACTGGACCTCGAATACGAGGGCTATTTCTGGGAAGGCCAGAAACGTTTCCTCATTGTGTCCGTGATCCCTAAGAAGAAGAAGGGAACACTCACCAGGGCGGAGGATGCCCTGAAGCAGTTGCGGACGCTAATCCTTGAGACTCAGACCACTCACCCCGAGGTTCGGGCGGGTGTAACGGGCCGGCAGGCCCTCAACGATGACCAGATGGCCACCGTTCTGGGGGACATGGATCGGGCCACCTGGCTTTCTCTCGTGGGCGTCCTCAGCCTTATGGTCGCCTTTCGAGGCAGCGTCCGCCGCCCCCTCATCCAGATGGTTGCGCTGGTGACGGGGCTCTGCTGGACTTTTGGCTGGGCCACGCTTGTCGTAGGACATCTGAATATGCTGTCCGTGGTGTTCGCGCCCCTGCTGGTCGGTCTCGGTGACGACTTCGGAATCCACTGGTTCAGCCGCTTCGAAGAGGAAGAACGCCTCGGCGTCACAGACCGCCAGTCCATCATTTGCCGAGTGATGGACAGTTCCGGACCGGGAATTCTCTTGGCTGCGGTGGGCACCTCTCTCTCCTTTCTGGCATTCGTGCTCACCGGCTTTCGCGGCCTCATGGAACTGGGGATGATTGCCGGAGTGGGCACGTTCCTGATGCTGTGCGCCTACTTCACCATCCTCCCCGCCCTGAGTGTTCTCATGGCCGGCAACCGCAAGAAGGCCCGTGTTCCCGAAACTAACCCGGAGGAGAGGCGACGACTCTTGCGTTTCAGTCCCCCTGTGGCCCGGTGGATATTGGGGGTGATGCTGGTGCTTTGCCTCCTGAGCGTGGGGAGTGCATCCAGCGTTACCTTTGATCTCAATCCCCTGCGCCTGCAGGCGGAAAACGCCGAAGCGGTCGTCTGGGAAAAGCGGCTCGTGGAAAACTCGCAGCAGTCTGTCCTCTATTGCGAATCAGTGGCTGACTCTCCGGAGATCCTGAAGGCCAGGGTCAGAGCCTTCGAAGCTCTTCCCACTGTTGCCGTGGTGGAAACACTTTTTTCCATCCTACCCGAGGACCAGGATGAGAAGCTTGCGCTGCTTCGGTCCTTCCTTGCGGAGCTCCCTGGTTTGACAAATTCAACTCAGACCCTCGGTCAGCAGGACGCCGAAAGCATCAAAGGGGTCCTCGAGAGAATTCGTTTCAAGATGCGGGAAGATCAAGCGGGCGAATGGGGTGCCGACGCTCCGACGGTAGAGCAGATAGCGCAGGTGCGCGCCCTGTCGGGCGAGGTGATCCAGGCCCTCCAGGCGTCCCCCGAGTCCCTGTCGAGGCTGAGCGATTATCAGGCCCGGTTCCGGGATGATATACTGGAATCGCTGGATTTTATCCGCAGGGGGGCTGCTGCCTCCCCCATGACCGTTGAAAACATCCCCACAGAGGTCAGGGAGCGCTTTTACCAGCCGGATGGCGATGCGTATCTGATCCGCATTTACCCGAAAGAATCCGTCTGGGAAAGCGGGGCTCTGTCACGTTTCATCGAGAGCCTCCAGAGTGTCGACCCTCAGGTCGTCGGAGATCCGGTTTCACTCTATGTCTTTTCCGATGCCTTCAAACGGGCATGCCTAATGGCCGCCCTTTATGCTCTCATCTCCATCTTCGTCGTGCTGTGCTTCTCTTTTAGGAACCTTCGTCTGGCTTTGCTGGCCCTGGTTCCTCTGGGGGTCGGGACCCTCTGGACCGTGGCGATCATGGGTTGGATGGACATGCAGTTCAATCTGGCCAACGGCATCTTCATGCCCTTAGTACTGGCTGCCGGAGTGGAATATGGGGTCATCATCCTTCACCGTTGGAATGAGGGCGGGACCCGTGCGGGGGAGCTCCCGTTCAGCACCGTCAAAGGGGTCATTCTGGCGGCACTGACCACCACCGTGGGGTTTGGCGCGCTGATGGTGTCCGAGCACCGGGGCATTTTCAGCCTCGGCTGCGTGGCCGCCGTGGGAAGCCTGTGCGTGCTGGCGGCGGCCATCATCATTCTCCCGTCCCTGCTGTCAAGTTTTGCTCCGTCGAAAACGCAATGACGATGCCGGAGGAGATGCGATGAGGCTCCTGCCCGCATCCGACAATCAGTCACGCCGGGTGCTGTCCAGAACATGACGGGAGCTCATCAGTTCATGGCTCTTGGGAGATGGTTTTCCCTTAGCGTGGTAACAGCGGGAGGTGCCAAGAAGTGAAAATCGAGGCCGGAATTCCTCCCAGCGACTATGTTTTCAAAAAGATCATGGGTCCCATGGAGTAAGATAGAAGCCATTTCCTTCTGCGCATAATCGTCCACGACGACCTTCTCGGAAAAACCCCGGTTGACGATCGTCACCACAAAACTGACCTTTTCCTGTCAGCAGGGACTGTGGCGTTCAAAGATATCCCGGCAATTACAGGCGCCTCAATGGGCCTTGACCGGCGAAACAAAGTCCCTCGGTTTGAGTGCCAGCAACGAACAACCCAGTTTTTCCATAATATTTTCAGCCGTATTGCCGATAAAAAACCCCAGAATCCCGCTTCGTGCCAGAGTCCCCATCACGAGCAGGTCCACCCCGTTGGCCTCGACAAAGTTCGGGATGGCCTGGCCGGCCGGCCCCCGCAGGTAGCGGAGGTGGTAGGAGCCGCCGATAGCGGAGTCCCGGATCAAACCACCCAGGGAGGCCTGATGCTGGGTCTGCACTCGCTGCATGGCACTGAGGATGGTGTCCTCCGGGACGGTCACGCGGGTATTGCGGCGTAGATACTCCTCAAACTGGTAATCGGAACAGGAAATGATGTCCAGCTCCTCACTGCCGATGTCGGCCAGGGAGCGGGACACCTGCAGCAGTCTCACGGCCAGTTCGGCTTCCTCTTCGTCCCGGCTTTCCGGACTGATTGCGACGCCCACGCGGATGCCCCTGGGGGAGCGGGTGATCGGCCGTGCCAACCACACCGGGCATGGGCATTTGCGCAGTAGCGTCATGTCCGTCGAGCCGAAGCCCTTGCCTCCTTCGTGCGGTTCCGCCTCCTTGATGAGAAGATCGTGCCCATCACGCAGCACATGCCGGATGAGGTCAATTGCAGGAGGACCATCAGTGCATTCCACGTCCACTCTGACCGGAACCTCGCTCTCGCTGAAGTTCAGGGCAGTCCGGACGGCTTGAAGGGCAGTTTCAGCCTGGTTTGCCAAAAACCCCTCGAAGGCTTCCTGGTAGGTCTCCAGGTTCTTCGGGAGCTCGGGATATACCACGACCACTCGCATTGCGGCCTGGCTGCTGCGAGCCAGGCTGAGCGCCTGTTTGAGCCCATCGGTTTCGTCCCCCATCCCGGTGCTGGCGTAAAGTATATTATGTATCGTCCACATGTCCTGAGTCCTTTCCAGGTATCGGCTGCCGGGTGAGAATCGCAGTGAAGAATGGACGGCTTGCCCATCGGCAAACCATACTGTCACTGGGCGACAGAAGGGCAGGAGGGCGGTCCTTGTTGACGACACCCATCGACCGGCTGATAAATCAAACCTTCCTTCCTAAACCAGCATAACGCTGCCATGCTGATCTACCCGGCTTGGGTCGGCAACCACGATAGACCGCGACAGCCTTACTCATAGTTGCATGAAGGCGATTCACTGTCAAGCAGCTGCCCCTTGGCGGAACGTATCAAGCGAGCCCGACCAACTGTCATCCCTGTAAACTGCCAGCAGCAATTCGGGGTCATTGCCAGAATGGATTCCCGCCGGATGCTTGCGGAAATGACCTCTAGAGCGCCACCCAAATGACCGGAAAATGCTTTCAGTGCAAGTTTATAGACACTATTAAGGAACCTCGGATGACCGGATCATCCACCAGTGACAAGCCTTCTCAGCAGTTGCTCCGATAAAACGGCACTGATGAGCGCCGTATCTTTATCCACGAAGTCATACCAAGACACACGAAGTAATCAGAATGACTTTTCGATCCAACCGCCCCCCAGCAGGATGTTGCCATCATAGAAGACGGCGGCCTGTCCGGGTGTGACCGCTCTTACGGCGCTGGCGAAGGCCACCCGCACGCGCCCGTTGCCAAGTGGCTCGACGACGGCGGGTACCGGTTGGTGGCGGTAGCGGATCTGGACGGAGCAGGAGATCGGAAGAGGCAGGACAACGGACGGGCTCCACGTGACATCGGAAGCGACCAGGCCCTGCGCGAACAGCTCGCCCTCATCGCGGCAAAGCACCACCCTGGCGCTCTCGGGATGGATAGCCGTTACCCACGCCCGCTGGCCCAGAGCAATCCCAAGGCCTTTGCGCTGGCCGATGGTGAAATGGTGAAAGCCCTGGTGGTGGCCCAGGACCCGCCCTTGGTTGTCAACCACCTCGCCTGCCCGTGCCTCTCCATGGAACCGCTGCCGCAGGATCTCGGCATAGCAGACGTGGTCGGCAGTCAAGCAGGCATCCTGACTCTCCCCCCGGCCGGCGTTGGGGAGTCCCAGGCGGTGCGCTTGCGCCCGCACCTCAGCCTTGCTGAGTGCGCCGATGGGAAGGAGCGCCGCTTCGAGTTGCCTGGCATTGAGGGCAAAAAGGAAGTAAGATTGATCCTTATTGCGGTCTACCCCGCGCTTCAACTGGAGCCCCCCCTGACCGGGCCGCTCAATCCGGGCATAATGCCCGGTGGCAATCTGCGACGCTCCCAGGGAGCTTGCCGCCTCGAGGAGAAAGCCGAATTTGAACCTTTCGTTGCAGACGATGCAGGGATTCGGAGTGCGCCCCCGGGAGTATTCCCGCCAGCAGTAGTGCAGCACTGCCCGCTCGAACTGCTGCCGGCAATCGAACACATGGTGGGGAATCCCCAGCATCCGGGACACCAGCCCAGCTTGGGCCGGTCCCGCGGCACCGCCACAGCCGGCGCCGAAAGCCGCCTCGTCGCACGACTGCAACTGCAGGGTGGCGCCGATCACCTCGAAACCCTCTTCAAGGAGGAGCGCAGCAGTGACACTTGAATCCACTCCGCCGCTCATGGCGACCAGCACCCGTCCCTTACGTGACCCCATGATCTCCCACCTCCATGTGTTCCCCGTGTCCACTGCCATCCGGAGCGGCCTGGTGAACCCAAACCAAGTAATGCGTTCAGCAGCCTGGCGGTATTCTCAGGCAAACGCCGACAGGTTCACTGGTGATGAGTTCCAGCCTGCCGCAGGGTTTGCTGAGGTATTATATTCATAAGACCGAAAGGGTCACGGAAGATTAGAAGGAATTGGGCTCCAGCCTCATGGTTTCTTGATCAGAAATGGGTAGGGGGGGTAAGGTGTTCCCCTCTGTCTATAGTGTACCCCAAAAACTGGACAGCACAATAAGGTGGTAAGACGGTCCTGGCCCATGGTAAACAAACGAACCAAGGAGGGCTGTGGATGACGGATCGGCGGAAACGGTTCAGCGGTGAGTTCA